>CANQBU010000139.1 GCA_947589615.1 uncultured Clostridia bacterium
CACTTTTATTTATGTTTTTTAAGCCAAAAACATTTATTTTTAGCACAAAATTATATTGAAAAGTATAAAAAATCGAACAAATTACAATTGCAAATAAAAGTCCATAACTTGTGATTAGCCTCCTGAATACTTTAAAAATGCCTTGATGATTTATAGACACAATTTCAAGTCCAACGGAAGAAATTATCTTTTTTATTTCCCTATTATTGACACTGTCAATCTCAAATTCGCTTTGGTCATGTTTATCTCTTTTCAAATTATAAATGTTTATTTTCTTGACTAATTTATTGAGTGCTTTCTCTTGATTTAATCCTTTGACTACGATTTTTGTTTTTTTCTTCACTGAAAAAACTCCATTTTGATTATTTTTCCCTGCAAAAGCATTGTATTTTCTGTAAGTTCTGCCAAAATCATGTTTTCGCCTTCCACAACTACGCGTCCCTTTTTGACTTTAAATACAATGTTTTGCGGAGAAAGAACAGTAAGCCCCTGATGTCCCTCAATGTATACCAGTTTCCCAGACATATTTACTATGTTAAAATCAGAAAAAAACTCCTCATTTACATATGCCCTCTTTTTTATTTCGTCAAAAAAATTAAACACTTATTCCTCCGCTATATAAATATGCTTTAGATATCAAATTTATTTGCAATAAAGACACTTTAGCGAGAGCATATTCTCATTCCTATGAGCCTCCTAGATTATAATGATTTATTCTAGCGTCATTAAAAAACACGCGGTTTTGAAATTAATCTCTGCTGCGTGTTTTATTTTTAATCATTAAATCTATCAAATAAATTTCCTAAAACAATTGCCTTCATTTCTGGTGGCATTTCCCTAATTTTTTCAAGCAATGTTTTATCAAAGATTTTCCTTGAATAGGCATGTTCATCTAAGAAAGTCTGAAATTCTCTATCTCGATCAATGTCGGAATTTTGATTGTTTGCAAAACTTCGCTCTGGCATTCTTGGATATGGTTCTTCTCGTCTTCTGAAATGCCTTTCAGGCTCATCAAATCCTTCATCATTTATATCTTCTTCTGGTTGTGGCTTTTCAACTTGTTCAAATAACTCATCTTTAGAAACATTTTCGCCGGTTGATTTGGTTTGCAATGTTATTTCTTCATTTATCTGTGCTTTCTTTTCACGATTTATTTTGTCTAGGTTTTCAAGCAATTTCTGTTTCTTTTTCGCATTGGATATTTTTAAAAGCACTAAAACAACTATTGCTAAAGCAACAACACCAACACCTATCAAAATTAATATAATTTTGCTCATTAGAAGAAATCTCCTTCATCAGAATCATCGCCACCAGGACGATTCGAATTGTTATCGGTTATAATTGCCCTTCTCATAGCAGTATCTGCTTGAAGATTCATAAGTTTGTAGTAATCCATAACTGAGAATCTGCCTTCTTTTATTGCCTGGGAGATTGCTCTTGGCACGTCAGCTTCTGCTTCAAGAACTGCCGATTTCATTTCCTCAGTCTTTGTTCTCATCTTTAATTCTCTTATTTCTTCAGCATTTTTTCTTCTCTCTGCCTCTATTTCAGCAAAAACTTTCTCCTTCTCTGCCGATTTAAGCTCTCTCTCTTGATTTAAATCTCTTCCTATTTCTATGCTTGCAATATTTATATCTAAAACATTATAAATTGATTTTTGTGTTACAACTCTTAAATCAAGATTTGATAGCAAACTTTTGTTTGGCTCTTTCAAAATATCCTTATGGTTTTTGGACTTGGATATATTTTCCATAATCCATGCACTAATTGTCCCTTTAAGGTCATCAAGTCCGAGTCCATTTACATATTTATCAAGCTTAATTTTTACAGATACTCTCGCCTTTGCTTTTATTTCAATATCATCTTGAGTGAAGGCACTTGCGTCTTCAACCATTACAACTTGCGAATTTATACTGTCTTTAACAACTTGCATAACATTGTGAGAAGCAAGTTCTATGGCGCTTGCAAGTTTATAATCCAATCTTAAATTGGAGTCAGTCGCAAGATTTATTGCCTTTATTGTTTCGAGAGCACTTCCCCCTGCAAGCATTAAGTTTTCAATATCATTTAAAGATATATTAATTCCTGATTTCCTTGCCATAATATAAGCATTTACTACCTCAGAAACATTTAGTTTTCTATATTTTATACTTATCAATCTAAATGATGGAATATATAATCCCGAAAAAAGTGCTGTAAAATAACATTTCAGCGGAACAATGCACAAATATACTACTGCAGCGATCAAGATTGCTCCGAAGATAGACACTAATACAATTTCTGTCGTTCCGAAGTTTAAAAGTGATGAATAAGCCATATAACCTCCCTAATTAATATTATTGTATCACAATTTATTAAAATTGTAAATAGACTTTTTGATAAATTGTCCTTTTTCTATAATTTTTTTAAATTTGTTCTTGAAAAATAAAATAAGTATTGTTGAGCATAGCCCGATAAATCACCAAACTGCTTTAGTAAATTGTTTCGAATTTGCTCCCTATTATCAAGTTTTTCATAATAATGACAATACATTTGTTCAATCCATGTGTCAACAGGAAAAACATCTCCTCTATGATAGCCAAACAACATTATGCAATCTGCAACTTTTGGTCCTACACCATAAAGGGACAAAAGTGCTTTTCTTAAACTTATTGAATCTAAATTTTGATATTCAAGAAGTTTTTTAGGTGTGATTTGCTTTAAAACCTTAACAAGGTATTGTGCCCGATAGCCCGCCCCCATTTGTTTAAAAAAGGTCTCATCAACAGAGCAAAGTTTTTCATATGTTGGGAAAGAATAAATATTTTCGGCAATTTTTTCACCCAAATTCCTTCTGATATTGCCAAGAATAAGTTTTATCCTTTTTATATTATTATTGGCGGAAATTATAAAAGAAATTAACATTTCAAACAAATCTTGATTTAAAATCCTTATCCCTGTGCCAAAAGCAAGTGGCTCTGTCATTATGCTAAATTTTGATAAATTTGACTTAATTTCATCATAATTGCGTTCTAAATCGAAAAAATTGGCAAAAAAACAAGGATTTTTCGTGTTTATAATATAATAATCCTCTTTTTCTTCAATTTCTGCATACTGGTCAAGTGGGAAAACTTTGTAAATTTCTCCATCTTTATTATAACAAAATACTTGTCCGCATTCCAATATATGAACGGGATTAAACTGTTGTTTTTCAAATACTTTTATGTAATCTTTCCCTATCTCAAATTTCATATTTTAATTATATCACGATTTTATTAAAAAGACAAGAAAACAGCTCAGATGTTCACATTTTTGCATTAAAGCCTTCATTTTAAAAACTATAAAAAAAGACGACGATAAGTCATCTTTTAATTATTCTCTATTGAAACAATCTTTTTGCCATTAGATGAACCGAATTTTACCTTGCCATCGCATGTAGCGAAAAGTGTGTAATCCTTTCCCATATCTACATTTGTGCCGGGATAAATCTTTGTCCCTCTTTGTCTTACAATTATAGAGCCAGCAGTAACAACCTCACCACCATACGCTTTTACTCCAAGACGCTTGCTGTGTGATTCACGGCCGTTTTTAGAACTACCACCACCCTTTTTATGAGCAAAAAGTTGAGCATTAAACTTAAACATTTTTTACCTCCAA
>CANQBU010000140.1 GCA_947589615.1 uncultured Clostridia bacterium
ATGAGTTAGAGGAGCAATTTGGATCGCCTGAATATAATCCTAAAGCACGCCATAGAGATTATTCAGGATATTCAGATGCCCGTCAGGCACAATACTTGATAAGGACTTATGATCAAACCACAAAATTTTATGCAAGTGCCATTAGAGAAGTTAGCAATGGGGTAAAAAAAGATTTGACCGACATTGAAAATGCCGTAAATGCTTCTTTGGAAATGCAGGGTAAAGGTTTATAAATCTAAAGTCAGTTAATGAAAAAAGAAGAGGTTTAAAAAGTTGATTATCTATATATGGCAAGTAGTCTGTCATACATAATACAATATTTAGGAGAATTTATGAAAAACTTTTCATTTGAAATAATTAAAGAATGTCCAAAAACCGGTGCAAGAGCGGGTATTTTTCATACACCACATGGTGATATTGAAACACCAATTTTTATGCCTGTAGGAACTCAAGCTACGGTAAAAGGACTTAAACCAGAAGATTTACTTGAGGTGGGCGCACAAATCATTTTGTCAAACACCTATCATCTTTTTCTGAGACCAGGCCATGAAATAATAAAAAAAGCTGGCGGTTTACACAAGTTTATGAATTGGAACAAACCAATTTTAACTGATAGTGGCGGGTTTCAAGTTTTTTCTCTTTCTAATTTACGAACCATAAGTGATGAAGGAATAGAATTTCGCTCACATTTAAGCGGTGCAAAACACTTTATAACCCCAGAAAGGGATATGGAAATCCAAGAGGCATTAGGCGCTGATATAATAATGGCATTTGACCAATGCACGCGGGCAGGATGCTCAATGCAAGAGGCGGTAGAAGCGAGAAGGGTTACAAAAATCTGGTTAGAACGATGCTTTAAAGCTCATCAAAATGACACCCAAATGCTTTTTCCAATAGTTCAAGGCAATATTTATAAAGATCTTCGAAAACAATGCGTGGACGATTGCCTGCCTTTCGCAAAATGTGGCATTGCCATTGGAGGATTATCTGTTGGAGAAGAAAAAAGAGTCATGTATGATGTTTTAGATTTTCTAAATCCTCTTTTGCCTAAAAACCAACCACGATATTTAATGGGTGTAGGCTCTCCTGATTGTTTGGTTGAAGGTTATGCAAGAGGCGTTGACATGATGGATTGCGTTCTTCCTACAAGAATAGCAAGAAATGGAACAGCCTTTACAAAATATGGCAAATTAGTAATCAAAAATGCTATTTATAAAGAAGACTTTAGACCTATAGAAGAAGATTGTGATTGTTATGCTTGTAAAAATTTTACACGTGCTTATATTAGGCATCTTATTAATGCAGGTGAAATGCTGGGGGCTCAACTATTATCTATCCACAATCTTTATAATCTTATAAAACTCGCCTCATCATGTAGAAATGCAATTTTAGGAGATTACTTTAAGGACTTTAAAGAAGATTATATGGCAAAATACGACCTTTCTAAATCAACATTTTAAACTAAATTTGAAATCATTAAAAAGTAACTCCTTTTCGGTTGACTTTTATTTTTGAATATATTATAATTTTTATGGTAGACAAGTTCTACCTAAAAAGGGGATAAAATGAGCAGTATAAGCATGTTATGCAACGCTGCTGTAACCGCCGGAGTTGTAAGCGGAATTATCGCACTTATTGTAGGAATTGTGGTAGGTGCTATAGTTTATAATATATTCGCAAGCAAAAAAATTGGTAAAAGCAAATCAAATGCTGTAAAAATAATTGAAGAGGCGTATGCAGAGGCGAAAAGCATAAAAAAAGAATCTTTATTAGAAGCCAAAGAAGAGGCTCAAAAGATTAGAGAGGAGGCCAATAGCGAGGCCAAAGATAGAAGAAATGAAATTCAAAAACAGGAAGAAAGACTAGATCAAAGAGAAGAATACCTTACAAAAAAAGAAGCTCTTCTCGACAGCAAGGGTGAGCAATTAACAAACGAAAAAGCATTACTTGATAGCGAAAGAGAAAATCTGTCAAACAAATTGAAAGAGCAAGAGGAATTAAATCTTCAAGTTACACAAAAATTAGAAGAAATTTCTGGACTAACAAAAAAAGATGCAAAAGACCTTTTGATTCAAAGTATAACTGAAGAAGCAAAAAAAGATGCTGGTGTAATTGTAAAACAAATTGAAGATGAAGCTAGGGAAAACGGCGAGAAAATCGCACGAGAAATCGTTGTCGGAGCAATTCAAAAGTGTGCAACAGATTTATCTTCAGAAATGACAATTACCTCTGTTGCATTGCCTAATGAAGAGATGAAAGGAAGGATAATTGGTCGTGAAGGCCGTAATATTCGTTCACTGGAAAGTGTAACGGGTGTAGAATTAATTGTGGACGATACACCTGAAACAATTACCATTTCAAGTTTCGATCCTGTCCGTAGAGAAATTGCTAGAATGAGTCTTGAGAAACTCATTGTAGATGGAAGAATTCACCCAACAAGAATTGAAGAAATTGTTGATAAAGCAACTCGAGATGTAGAAAAAATCATTAAAGAAGCAGGTGAAAATGCTTGTAACGATGTCGGTATTTATAATATGAACCCAGAATTAATAAAAATTCTTGGAAGACTTAAATACAGAACTAGTTATGGACAAAATTGCCTTAAACATAGCATTGAAACATCAGTTATATCTGGGCTACTTGCAACTGAACTAGGAGTTAATGTTCAAGTTGCTAAAAGGGGTGGATTGCTTCATGATATTGGTAAGGCATTAGATCACGAAGTTGAAGGAACACATGTTTCGATAGGTGTAGAATTAGCTAAAAAATATAAAGAATCTGAAGCAGTTATTCATTGCATACAAGCACATCATGGCGAAGTTCCATTCAATTCCATTGAAGCAATACTCGTTCAGGTTGCTGATGCAATATCTAGTTCAAGACCTGGCGCAAGAAGAGAAAATCTTGAAAATTATATAAAACGTCTTGAACAACTTGAAAATATCTGCAATGGATTTAGCGGTGTCGAAAAATCCTATGCAATTCAAGCGGGCAGAGAAGTCCGAATCATCGTAAAACCAGACCAAATAAATGATAATGATGCATTTATGCTTTCAAAGGAAATATCTAAAAAGATTGAAAATGAGATGCAATATCCAGGACAAATTAAAGTTGTTGTGGTAAGAGAAAAAAGATTTACCGAAACTGCAAAATAAAAAAGGCTATAAATTTATAGTCTTTTTTTTGAATAATAATGTGTTTTCAAAAATATATTATAATATGATTTCATTAACAGATTTTTTATCAAATAATTTTGAAAATTGCGTATGGCTGGCTATTATTTTAGTTGCCATGATTCCAACATTAGAGGGTAAAATTGCAGTTCCTCTAGCCATGAACAGTGAAATATGGGGAAGCGGATCTTTTTCGCCTTTCATTTCTTTTCTGTTAGCATTTGCAGGTTCGCTTATTCCAAGTTTTTTTATAATTATAATAGCTAGAAAACTTAAAAATAGAGCGACTGGCTTTGTAACAAATAAATACATTCAAAAAAGCCAAGAAATAAACCAACAAGAATCAAATTTTAAAAAGTATCTTTTATTGACTGGTTTTGTAGCTATTCCCTTTCCATTGACTGGAGTATGGTCAGGG
>CANQBU010000141.1 GCA_947589615.1 uncultured Clostridia bacterium
TGTTTGTATTTACACCTACGTCACTTTTTGCATATGCCGTTACCATGGCGTATTGTAATGCGGTCAGACTTGCCAATGCGGAGAAAGACAAGACCATCAGCCGATTGCAAGGTGAGCTGAATTTACGCAAGCAGGTTTTGGCTATTATTGCCGATATGCTCTATGCTGCCAGCGAGGTATTCAAACGTACCATTGATGCAATTATTCACTACGGAACGGACAAATACAAGTCTATCTTTGGCAGTGATGAAGCTGCTGACATCAAGAGCGTGATGCAGAGCTATGGCGAGACCAAAGAGCAGCAGCAAGCAATCGGAACATGGCTTTGCGACTATGCGGACAGCCGACAGTCCTTTGATAAACTAAAACATCGGCAGACCTACAAAGAAGTCGCCGATGTTGCTAATGGGGCTTATGATTGGAAAATTGAGAGGGGACAGAAGATTTTGGTTACTGACCATTATCATTTATCAAATCATTTTCCGTAAATTTCATATCGCAGCACTCTTTCTCCAAAATAGCCTCAATGTTCCTATCCAAACTAAAATACGGACATTTGACGGGCATTACCTCAAATGGATTTCTTGGAGTACCTTTTGTTTTATATCTAATGCAGATATTTTCGTGATTGTAAAAGCTATCCACGGACCTTAAATAGTAACAAATTTCGCAAAGGCATAACACCCTTTGCTGGTTATAACAGTGTAATACTGCATATTGTCTCATTGCCTTATAATTTCCATATCCGTTGGATATAATCATTTCATATACCGCACTTCTTTTCTTTGTACTAATGCAATTTTCTACCCCTAGATGGTATTTTCCACTTGAAAACAACGTAAATTTCAATATTTTACGGTTTACTTTATCAAAAGGAATAGTTTTTATATCCCTACTCTCAAAATTATAAAACCTAGCGTTCCTCACGTAAAGGCTCCTCATACAGTTTGAAGATGTCGTTTTCACATCTTACTATTACCTCTATAGCTCTATTTTTAAGGTTTTCGTGTTCTATGTGGCATGTGTCCGCATCAATGATTATAACTATTGCGGTTTTCAAATCATCACTTCGTTTTAAAACTGCATCATAAGAAAACAGCTTATTAGGGAATTTATATTCAATCTCACATGAATCATATCCATGTGCTTTCAAATTATAGAGTATTGGTATTGCAATGGAGCAATCGGTCTCGTTAAAAAACGAACACTGATTCCTTTTTTCACATAAGTGTATTTGTGGAATATATACATCGAATTTTTGCAGGGTGTTGAATCTACCATATAACACTTTCTTTGCTGCTTCATGCAGATAAAAATCATCTTCACATGGTGTATTTCCGTCTAAATGAAGAAATGAATAATTCCCCCAATCGTCAACATCTATATATACTTCTTTGCCACAGGCTATACAAAAGTAAGAATGCTTGTTGGTATCAATTTCATCAAGATTGTATAAGCTTACTATTGTATTTTGCTCATCAACAGCAATATGACGTGACATTCTTTGTTCAAAATAGTACTCGTCATCAAAATTGTGATATTGAGCATAACTGTTCTTATTGCAAATTAGAAATGTCTGTGGATTCTCATGATTGTAAATCCATTTTCGACCTTCACAACTACTTTCAATATAATTTCTTACTTTTGTCGGGTCAAGTTCACATGAGTTTAAGTCTATTTCTATGCAGTCAACTCTCGCTGAAATAATTTTCCCAGCCTTTTTTACATCTACTTCGTGCGAACGTTTGAACTCAACCCATATAAACTGGTCTCTTTCTGTATACGCAATACAATCGGGGCGCAAACACAATTCTTTATCAAATATTTCTATTTCTACTTTCTCAAACGTCTTTTGTGTTTCTATTCCATTTTGCAAAACAGGAGGTAACATAAGGCATTTATGTTCTTGCAAAATATCTTTTGCCATTTTATGAAGAGCCGATTCTATTGCTCCTACACAATCGCTACCATTAGCGTGAGCAAAGTGATGAACCTTACGGTTCCCTCCGTTCTTGGCAACTAATTCACTTTTACAATGTGGGCAAAAACACTTACAAGCCAAACCTGTTGATACACAATCAACGTGTATCAACTTTCCATCCGCATCAAGTGCGTATGTCAAATAAGGCTTTTGTTTAGGTTGTGGCATGAATTATATTAATATATCTGCCAAATACCACGTTTATCTCTGTCTATATTCCATTGAACTTGCCAAACTCTACCATCTATTTGGTCAAGAAGGATAAAATTGAAAGTATTTTCAGTTGGATAAAGAAAAAAACGACCTGGTTTTGCATCTTCTCCTTCAGCTAATGGTATGTTATTCAAGTCATACTGCATTGCTTCACCATCTGTACTATACTGGACATGTTTTATCTCTCCTGTTCGTGTGTCCAATTTTAGGAAAGTCCAACGATTGTTTGTTTGAAACAAACGAAAATTCACATTGCTATCTGGTGAGGCTACTGTAGTTTTCGTGTTAGAAGTGGAAATCTGTGCTTTTGTTGGTACAAATGACATTAGACACAAGAAAAGTGCAAGCAAAACTTTTTTCATAACATAATCTTTATGCGTAAAACTCATTATTTATGGAAGTCGCTATTGTCTAACTCTTCGCTTTCCAATACCACATCTTCACCAAGCATCTGTTTATAAATAATCTGTACAGCTTTATATTCTTCACTGTCCATATCGTATGATGCAACAATTTTGCTCAGGCTTTTATCAAACAGATACTTCGTTTCCCCAAAAATAGTTTGCCCTGCATTGTTGTTGGCACGATAACGATGCCGAGCCTTAAAACCTATGAATTGCTGTTCATTTTCAAGCATTGTTTTTAGTTCGGTGGCAAGTTTTTTGACTTTTGCTTCTATGCTTTTCTTGTTTCGCTCATTCTCGTCATATTCATTTTTTGCTTCTTGGTATTCATTTCGCCCAAAAGCAGATTGATATGGTCCACTCCAAATAGACATTGAAGATTTTGCATTTTTCATTTTTCTATCACATTCATCAATAGACATTCCTAATTTACACAATTGGACTGTCTTTTCATAAAATACAGGGTCATCAAAAGGAGTAAACGCGCTATCAATCTGCGTTTCAGCTGGGTCGTATGTCTCTGGATGATATAATACTTTCTTTATATCATCTTCAATCAAGGCATTAGCCTTTTCTTCTGGTGATTTACCACATGAAACAAATAACGTAATGAGCAAAGCTCCTAATAATATCCTTTCCATATTTCACATTTTTAAATTATCAAAAAAGCGCAGACAATCGCCATACGCTTCACGGTTCACCACAAACCATCATCAAATATGGGATGTCTGCGCCCGTATGGGTGCAGTCCCAATATTGATGATATGCTCTTTTTACTTGCGGTGGTGATTGTGAAGCTATTGAGCAATATGTCTTGGACATAGGTTTCCCCAATCCGAATACAAAAGTATAAAATTTCACTGAAAGACAGAAGAAAATATCCGAATTTAAACTCCAATGTATCAACTTTATAAAGGTTTTTCTCCATATTAGCCTACCAATTGGCTTATTCTTTGTTTCCAACGGCTTACAAATATACTTAATGGGAAA
>CANQBU010000142.1 GCA_947589615.1 uncultured Clostridia bacterium
CGACCCTGAGATAAAGATAAGCGGGATAGGGGGACCATACACATACGACAAAAATGCTCATAAGCCTAACATAACAGTAACATATGAGGTTGGTCCTGAAAATATCTTAACTTTAAATTCTAATGATGTGACCATTAAATTCTTCAGAGGAGAGCAAGAAATAAGCCTTGACAATGAATTCGTCAATGCTGGCACAATAACAGTAGCCATTGAAGGTAAGGGCAATTACACAGGGACAAATAATAAGACAACATTTACAATTGATAAACAGACAATTAACAGTGTGCAAATATTAGATAACGGCGAAGTAGCATCGGCTTCAATAATATACGATGGGGAATCACATTCAATAACTTACAAAGTCAAGGACATTCTCAGTAATGAAGTAGTTGAAGGAGAATATTCAGTAGTATTTAAACTTAACGATGGAAATACCGATGCAAGGTCATTTACCAAAGTTGGTAAAATTACAGTAGAGGTAACTGCAAAAGAGGGTGGTAACTATACAGGCTCGGCTTCAGCTACATTTGAAATTACGCCAGCGGAATTAAAATCAGTTACATTAAAAGACAATGAGACATATAACGGTCAGCCACATAATAATTTAATTACCTCAATTTTAGCGGGAAATACGACTTTCACAAAAGATTTTGAAAGCGTAGGGCTTACAATTAAATATTCCCGCGAAAATGAAGATCCTACAAGCGACTTTACAAGTGCAGGAGAAATTACAATATCAGTAACTGGAGATGAAAACTTTACCGGCAGCTTAGCTCCTGTAACCTTTACAATAGACCCAGCGAAACTAGAAACATCACAATATAAGGTTACAAGCAATCATGCAACCTACACAGGCAGCGCTATCACAATATCTGATTACATATCAATAACAACTGATATCGCAGAATCGATAGGCTACACTATGGTGTATGATACTGATTACAGTCTTTCACAAACTACAGCTACCGATGCTAAAACTTATTCAATAACAATAACATTTAAAGGTAATTATGCAAACAAGGAAACTGCAACAGTAGACTTTGTTGTTGATCCATATAAGATAAAGAAAAGTGATGTAGTTTATGAGGACACAAGAGAATTTAATGGAATAGAGATAAAGCCAACAGTAACAATTAATTTTAACGGTGAACCAATTGTAGACAAAGAAAGCAACTTTAACATTCAATATACAAGCACTGATGGTAGCTTAATAAATGTTGGTGAAAAGCAAATAATAATAACTAGCCTTGAGGGAAGCAACTATTCATGTGAAGAATTACCAACGCTAACCTACAATATAACTGCGCGAGATATTGGAAACGAGCAGATTACAAATAGTGCTTTAAGCGACAAAACATACAATAGAAATCCACAAACACAAACATTTACTTTAACAGACAATGGTTTACAATCTTCAGAAAAGACATTGAAAGCAGAAACCGATTATACAGTTGATTATTCATCCAACACTGAAGCAGGAACGGCAATAATAACAATAACAGGTCAAGGCAATTACATTGGTAGTAGCAAAGTGTTGAACTTTAAAATTAATCCAGCTGAAATAACCGAAGTAATAGTTGATGGCGAGTATACATATAACCGCACAGAACAGACGATAAAATTGATAGTTAGGGGTAAGGCAGGAGAGGAAGAGCTTACTTTAAATAGCGAAGAATACGAAGCAAAATTTACTCGTACTGACAACGGCAAGACAACGGAAGATGCAGGAGATGTAAAAGTAACAATAACCTCTAAATCCAATAACTTTGTAATAAAAGAGGGCGGCGTTTTCACCACTTTCACAATTAAAAAAGCAAAAATAACCGAAGTCAGCCTGACAAATATCAACTCCACATACGATAGAACAAGTAAGAAAGAATTAATTAAAGTTAAAGATGTTACAACTGCTAACAGTTTAACTTTGTTAGGCGGAGAATACACTATCAGTTATTTCAGGAAAGGGGAAGGAGATGCTTGGAATAAATTAGATGAAACAAGCGGCGACTTTACTTCTGCTGGCGAGATAAAGATAAAAATAGACACTGATAACAAAAACTTTGAAGTTGAAGGAGAAGTTTCTGCAATCTATACAATTAACGCAAAGGATATCTCTGATGGCGACATTGAAGTAAAATACTATTACGTAACTCTTGACGGCAAGCATTATGCAGACGAAAATGGCGATCAGACAGAAGAGAAACACTATTATGAAGTCTCAAAAGAAATAACTTACACTGGTAAATTAAATCTAAAACCTGAATTAACTTACACGACAGCAGACAACCATATATTAGAAGAAGGTGAGTTTAGTTTTGAGATTACACGTGATGGCACAGGAAAAGTTTCTGATCTTAAAGATGTAGGCACATATACCATAATAATAACAGGTCTAGAAAACTATGCAAATTCTAAAACTGACACGTTTACAGTTGTGACCGCACAATTTGATAAAGAAACAATAAATATATCCTTAACTCCAAAAACCTATGATGGAAAAGACCAAAGATTAGATCTGCCAACAGACATAATAGAAGCTTCTTATGAAGATGTAGCAATAACATTTAATAAGGACTTCCGCTTAATAGTAGATGGCTATTACAAGTTAACCCAAGAAGGAGATAATTGCACGATAACTGAGTCAGCAGAACATGAAGGCGAAGGCATTGTTCATGTTGTTAATGGCTATGTTGCAGGCAGAAATATCAATGCAGGCAAAGGAATGGTATTCTTTGAAGTAATAGAGAACGGAAACTTTGCTAAAGGTGCAATATGCGTATTGTTTGATATTAATCAAAGAGAATTGAAGGGCGATGAAAAAATTGAAATTAGCTTAAAAACAAACGAATTTACATATACCGGCAAGGAACAACATGCAGAAATTACTGCAACATCAGAATATGAAGAAGATAATACTTTAGATGAAGAAGATTATCAAGCAGAATATTCTGAAGCAACGAATGCCGGAACAGTTACAGTTACCATTATCGGCAAAGGCAATTACAAAACGGCCGAGCCTATTAAATTAACATACGATATAGCTAAAAAAGATGTTTCTGACGGCGATATTAAAATAGGCGGATTGGAAGATTTTGGAGATATAACTTACGATTCAAAATCTCATAAGCCTAACATAACAGTAACATATGAGGTTGGTCCTGAAAATGTTTTGACTTTATCTCCTGAAACAGATATATCAATACAATTCTTCAGGGATGGGCAAGAGATAACCCAAGACAATGAATTCATAAATGCAGGCATAATAACTGTTACAATAACAGGTAAAGATGTCAATTACACAAATAGTAAAAATATTACATTTGAAATACAGAAGCAGACCATTGACAGTGTGGAAATTTCAGATAACGGCGAAGTGGCACAAGAACAAATAACATACGATGGGAAATCACACACAATAACATACAAGGTAAAGGACGTGCTTGGTGGAGAAGTTGCTGAAAGCGAATATATATTAGTATTTAAACTAAACGAAGATAATACCGATGAAAGGACATTTACCAATGTCTGCACAATAACGGTAGAAGTAACTTCACTAGATAAAAACTACAATGCTGGCACTTTCTCTAAAA
>CANQBU010000143.1 GCA_947589615.1 uncultured Clostridia bacterium
AGCAAGCGGCAAAATTAGCTGCTAAAGCGGCAAAGGCGGCGATTCAGCTTTTGATTAAGATAATCAAGGCTATCATAGCGGCATTACAAAAACTCATTTCAGCTATTATAGCCGGAGGTTGGGTATCTGTTGTCGTGATCCTTGTTATCTGTCTGATAGCTCTCCTTTGTTGGAGTGTGTACGGTTTATTCGCTTCCGCAAAAGCAAATGACGGTGAGTACACGATGCACAACATTATTACTCGTATCAATAATGAGTTTAACGAGAAGATTACGGATATAAAGACCGATAACCCTCACGATAAACTCGAAATGTCAGGCTCAAAAGCAGAATGGAAGGAAGTCCTTGCGGTTTATGCCGTTGCTTACAATATGACAAATACGCACCCTGCGAATCCTGATGAAGTACAGGTAATCACCCTTGACGAAAGCAAGGAAGAATATATCCGTAATCTGTTTTGGGAAATCAACAAGATTGACCACAGAATACAAACGTACATCGAAACCGAACAGGTCGAGGAAAAGCAAAAAGACGGTAAGATCAAGAAAGTTAATAAGCAAGTCCAAAAGAAAGCCCTTTATATAACCGTGTCGCACGTTGACCTCGAAACGATAATGACAAATAAAGGGTTTACTGCGGAACAGAAGAAAATGTGCCGTCAGTTACTTTCAGACGAAAACAACGATTTATGGCGAGAACTTTTGCACGGAGTAACAGGCTCTAACAGCGATATTGTCCTTATTGCGCAGGAACAGCTTGGAAACGTCGGCGGAAAGCCTTATTGGAGCTGGTACGGTTTCAGCTCCCGTGTTGAGTGGTGCTGTTGCTTTGTTTCTTGGTGTGCTAATGAGTGCGGCTATATTGACAGTGGTACTATTCCAAAGTATTCAGTTGTTGATACAGGCGTTGATTGGTTTAAGAACAAAGAGCAATGGATTGAAGGCTCGGAGGAGCCAGCGCCCGGTATGATTATCTTTTTCGATTGGGCAGACGACGGTCTTGACGGTAGCGGTGATCATACGGGTATCGTTGAAAAGGTCGAGAACGGCATTGTTTATACAATCGAAGGCAATAGCGGCGATAAGGTATGTGAGAATCAATACAGTATTGGGAACAAAGAAATCTTGGGATATGGTTACTACTCAGGTAACAATACTGTTGCGACAGGTGACGCAGCTCAACAAGTGTGGACTTATCTGAAAAGCTACGGCTATTCAGATAGCGTAGCCGCAGGGATCATCGGTAATATGATGAGGGAGTACGCTCAATCTTGATTGGAACATCGTCGGACACTATAACGGTGATGAGTTTTACGGCTTATGCCAGTGGTGTCTGAGATATACGCCTTCGGGATTCAAAGGCTCAACAATCAAGGAACAATGCGAGTATCTGCAAAAGACGATTAAATCAGAGTTTGCAAATTACGGAGGAAACTATAACGGAATTACTTATAGTCAATTTCTGAAATCCGATACCCGCACGGCGGCGATTGCCTTTGAGCGAGTATATGAGCGTTGCGGCGCTTACTCAAATGAGGATTTACGCAGAGCTAACAACGCAGAAAAGGCTTATAACAAATTCCATAAATAAAGATAAAGCTGTCGTCCGTGGAGGGCGGCAGCTTTTCTGCGTATATAATTATTTCCCGTTCATTGCTTTAATCATTTGCATTACGGCGGCTTTCTGTTCGGTGTTGAGATTTACCCAACCCTCAAGCAATTCCTTTACCTCAGGTGTCATTTCGACCATTTCTCCCTCGGCAAAGAATTGTGATAAAGTTATTCCAAACCCGTTGCAAATTGCTTGCAAGGTGCTAATGGAAGGTACAGTGTTCCGCTTAAATACATTGGCTAAAGTTGTATGTGATAATCCCGATAACTCGGACATCTTATATGTTGTCAGACCTCGTTCATCTAATATTTGTCTTAATCTTTCATTAACGTCCATACCGCTATCACCATCCTTAGTTATATTGTACTAAAAAGAATGGCAATATAATATGAAATAGTTGTATATAAAATATATCCACTCTTGGTTGTAATGTGTTATAATATAATTGGGGTGGCATCTATGACTAATTTTGAAATAAAAAAACATACCTGTTGTTTTTCTGGTCATAGAAAAATCTCTAAAAGTGAAATTTTGAATGTTAAGCAACGATTAAGCGAAGCAATCATTTCTGCTATAAAAGATGGGTACTGCTTTTTTGGTACAGGCGGAGCGTTGGGTTTTGATACCCTTGCGGCTCAAACGGTATTAGACCTAAAGAAAAATTATCCCAATATACGCCTGATCCTTGTTCTTCCTTGTCTGTCGCAAACAAGGAATTGGAAAGCAGCTGATATATCGGAATATGAGAGAATAAAGAAAAAAGCAGACAAGGTTGTTTATATATCAAAGGAATATACGAGAGATTGTATGTTCAAAAGAAATCGCCACCTTGTCGATAACAGCAGCTTGTGTATTTGCTATTTAAAGGAGCAATCAGGCGGCACAGCATATACGGTCAAATATGCTATAGCTCACGGTTTGAATGTACATAATATCGTTTTGTGATTCACAGAAAATCTAATTGCTAATTCATAGATTTGGTGATATAATTTTATAAAAGATTTTATTATTTGGAGGAGTATTGTGAAGCAAAACATTTATGATAACGAAATATTTTTCAACGGCTATTCAAAGATAAGAGAAAACGAAAACAACGCAAATAATATGTTTGAAAAGCCGGCGCTGTTTTCCCTACTTCCCACACTAAATAACAAGACTGTTTTGGACTTGGGGTGTGGGTATGGTGAGCACTGCATTCACTTTGTTGAAGAAGGCGCAAAAAGAGTTGTTGGCATTGATATTTCACAGAAAATGCTTGCAATAGCCAAGGCTGAAAATGCACATCAAAACATTTCCTATTTGAATATGCCAATGGAAGATATCGGAGAATTACAGGAGCATTTTGATATTATTGTAAGTTCGCTTGCTTTCCACTATGTTGAGGACTTTAGAGCTCTGATTAATAATATTTACAGACTTTTGAATGACGGCGGTGTTTTGTTGTTTTCTCAGGAGCATCCTTTCAACACCTGCTTTTCAGACGGAAGCCGATGGACGACTGATGAAAACGGACAAAAGTTATTTGCCAACATCTCTAATTACAGCATTGACGGAGAAAGAGAATCCACTTGGTTTGTTGAAAGAGTAAAGAAATATCATCGAACATTTTCAATGATCATAAACACCTTGATTGAATCGGGCTTTCAAATAGATAAACTAATTGAGCCTGTGCCAACACCTGAAATATTAAAAGAGAATCCTGATTACAAAGATTTACTACATAAGCCTGATTTTCTGCTTATTAAAGCAACAAAAGGTACTTCGAGATTATGAAAACTGAAATTATAACATTAGATATTACTGATTATCAAAAGTGTAGCAATATTTGGGATATGCAGCGCCAAAGTGAGCTTGCGGACAAGTTTTATAATGCAGAGTTGATTTATGTATAATAAAATCGAGCGAAGGTGAATTATTCATCTTCGC
>CANQBU010000144.1 GCA_947589615.1 uncultured Clostridia bacterium
GGTATGATTCCAGAGAGTGTAACGACTTACACCATTGTTTTTGACTATTGCCTGTGTCCAAACTGGGAAAGCAATAAATATCTCGATTATGTTGTGACTCCCGATGAAAACTTGGTGTCTTCATTATTGGAAAAGGGGTTTAGGGAAGATCAGATATTAAATATAGGCTTGCCGACGGATAGCAAATTTTTCTTAAAACTTGACAAAAAGATGGCAAGACGGGAAATAGGGCTTGACGAAGATAAGTTTACAATAATATTATATAGCGGTGGAAATTGTGTAAGTTCCGCCTATGACTTAATAAAGAAGTTAAAAAAACTCAAAAATGTTCAGATTGTTGCAATTTGCGGAAAAAATAAAAAGGAACACGAGAAAATCGAAAAGTTAATCGAGAAGGAAGACTTGAAAAATGTGCTAAATTTAGGATTTTGCACTTATATTGATAAACTTTATTCGGCGGGCGACATAGTATTTACGAGAGGTGGCGGCATGGGGCTGACCGAGCAAATAAACAAAAGCATACCTTTTATATTAAGGGAAAAACTGTTTATAAATGAAGACATTAACAAAAAATATTTTGATAAATTGGGTATGGGTATTGCTATGAGAAACTTGCGCCAAGCGCCAAAGATAGTTGAGAGTTTAATTTCATCTCCTGATAAACTTGAAGATATGAAAAAGAAAATAGAGCAGTATAAGAAGGAAAATTCCACAGAAAAACTTGTAAATCATATAAAAAACAAAAAAATCTCCTAAGAGACAAAACTCAGAGGAGATTTCTTTGTTAATTGAGCAATTTAACAATTAAAATTGGATTGGTCTCAACAGTTGTAGTCCCGGCAGGAGTTTCAGTAGTGGTTATTGCAAGGTCAATTTGTGCCCCAGTTGTCAAAGTTACAATAAAGGCATTTGTAAGTCTAGCCCCATAATTGCTTGTCGTCGTTTCACTGGTATGAACGGTTGTTATACTTTGTTGAATAGGGCTTGCACTGTCTCGGACTTCTACTTGATAGGTTTGCTCATCGGTGTTTGTGACATAAACATTGTAGTAAATTTCATAATCTCCATCGGCGGTGATTTCAACTTGGTTTGTGCCTGTAGTTACACCGGTCGATGGTAATGGCGTGTCAAGTTGAAGCTGAACAAAAGTGTTTTGCGTGGTAATATTGGGGGTTTGTTGACCGTTGTTGTAAAGCCCGCCATAAGCGGCAAGCCCGGCAGGGGTTGTGCCTTCCGGACCTTCTGGACCTACTGGACCTTGAAGACCTGTTGGACCAGTTGGGCCTGTAGGACCAGTAGGACCGATAGGGCCTTGTGGACCGGTAACTCCGACGCCGGTAGGACCTATTGGACCGATTGGACCAGTAGGACCGATTGGACCGGTAGGACCTATTAAGCCAATTCCAGTAGGACCGATAGGACCTTGAACGCCAGTAGGACCGATAGGACCTTGGGGACCTGTTGGACCTGTATTCCCCACTGGACCGGCAGGACCGATTGGACCTTGAGGACCAACGCCACCACTGCTATTTATAATGATAGGAGGGCGGTTGTTAAATCCATTATTGTTATTACAAAAGCAAGACATTTTTACCTCTCTTTTATTTGGAGCACTTGCTCCAATCACATAATATGTGAAAAAGCCTCTAATTGTTCAAAAATTATAGTTGTTCCAGATTATTTTTTATAAGGATGCAAAGCCTGTTATATTCGGGAATGTTGATTTTTTGAATTAGGTTGTTGATAAGTGTTTTACATTTATCTTTATCACCTTCTTTTTTCCCTTCTACAAGTTCAAGGGGAGATTCAAAAAGGGAATAATAAAGATTTGAAATTAAAAGTTCAGTGTCGTCAAGAATATCAAGCCTGTTTTCATCTTCTTCCCGTTCTTTCAAAAAAACAATGTTTTCATATAACTCCTGTATGTCATTTTTGATTTGCGATAAAAGATTGTTTTCCTCTTGAATAATGGTATTATTTCTAAAAATATTGTTTCTTGTTCCCGACATTAACTCAAATTTTTGAGTAAGAGGATTATAATTACAAAAAAACTTGTGCATAGATTTTCTCCTTTACACAAGTTTTATATGATTACATTAGAATTCGTGATACTAAATGAACCAAAGGTTTTATGAATGTCTCGTCAGCAGGTGGTTCACTTCCAGTCAAACTGTTCTTTTCCAGCCATTCATTATAGTTTTCATCCCAACTAAGCGGCCATATTAATTTAACTAAAGCCGGGATCAATAAATTTATTATTAATATAAACGCAATCAAAACGAAAACGCCAATTATAGTGTTTCTTAATCTAAAGGCGGCATATCTTCTTTTTTCATCATTTTCGCTTTTTGCAAGGTTAACGCCGAGAATGATTGAATAAACTACGCCGGCACCTCCAACAGCAGCCATGATGGCATAGAGAATACTTGGCAAAACATCGTAAACATCATTTAGCCAACTAAAATGGCCAACGAATTTTAACAATAACTCAACCATTTCCACTCCTTTTATAGCATAATTTTAACATATTTTTAAATAATATGCAAATATTTTTTAAATATTAATACAGAATTTTGATTTTAAAATCTTTTTATTATAACTCTGCCTCAAAATCATCTTTATTTTCAAGTAAAACTACGCCAAATTTGCCTGCAGGTGAAACATCTACATTTTGCAGGTGGGCATCTTGAAATTGTTCCAATGAATTTATATATTCGCCGGCTTCTTCCGCTTTTTTAGAAAAACTGAGGGTGATATGAGGGATTGAACCATAACTTATTGTATATTGACTTGGCTCAATCAAATCTCCTAATTGCTCAAGTAAGGTGTTACAATCATCCTTGAAGGGCTCTGTATTTTTGACATTAATCATTACATATTTATTTTCTATAACAGGTTTATCAAAAACCACTTTGTCTTTTAGGCATTTAAAATCAACTTTGCTGACAATCTCTTTAACTTTTTCTATATCTTCATCTTTTACATGTCCCATTAATAGGGTGATATGAGGTCTGCATGTGTTATCTGAAAAATCTATTTCACTTGTTGCCAAATTTTTTATTTCTGAATTTACCTCTTTGCAGCGGCTGGCGGTTTTTTCATCTAGCACGCAATTAATATTGATTTTCATCATTTCTCCTTTTTCATATTATATCATCTTTAATTTGAAAATTCAATAAAAAATCCACAATTTTGAAGATTTCTCCAATTTTGTGGATTTAATTTAATATTTATTTTTACGCTCTTAACATCATTAGTAAAGGATTTAAAAAGCTGTCTGATGATTTTTTGCTGCTCTTCCATCCACCTGTATTTTTGTCTACGAAAGCACCAAGCAACATAGGTAAGAAAGTATTAAAGAATAAAATTAATATAATGGTTGCACCAACTGCGATACAAACTGTAATCAAGTGCTTTTTAGCATCGTCACGTCTGCCTTGCTCATCCGCTCTTGCAAGTTGAACTCCAAGATAGATTGCATAAATTG
>CANQBU010000145.1 GCA_947589615.1 uncultured Clostridia bacterium
AAGAAAATGGCGAGTGTCTTTTGTGTGAAATTTCGTAAAGGTGGCCACCTCACAAAACATCGCACGAGAACGAGTTGTTTTAAAAAAGCCCTTGATATGATTATGGTTACAACTTAATATTTTTGAATCGCTGGGTCAACGGCAAATACACGGACACAAATCAAATTAAAGAAGGAGATTACAATGGCAGAGTATAACAAAGAAAGGCGTTGGCAAGTGCCTAATAAACGAGCCAAAAACTATGCCGATGAAAGAAAGGCAAAAGTTCATCAAAGAGGACAAAAAGAGGGTAAAGAATTAACCGATTTTGAAGCAGGGTTAAGATCTGGATACCTTCAATGTCAAAGTGATCATGCGGGACTATATAGATATAGAACTGCAATGGAAGCCGGATATTCAAAACCGGATGCAAAGAAATTCTCGAGAGAGAAAGGCACAAAACTTAAAGGAGGGAAGAAATAATGTCTAAGAAAGAAAACAAGATTATGGTTGAAAGGGAGACTTTTGAGAAGAATGGAAAAACATATTTTTCATATTTCATCAAAGGCAACATTCGTGGAAAAGATGTCAAAGTGGCTATTGTTCCGCCAGATAGAGGGGGTTATGCAGTTCTTGATATTGTATTTGGAAATGAAATGCAAGCGGAACTTGTTGTAAATCCTTATGAGATTAAAGATGACGCGACAGGTAATGTTATCAAAGGCAATACCTATGCTGTTAGAACAACAGACGAAAATGGTGAAACTTATGAATGCAATGTTAAGCCATTTAGAAATTCGGACAAAATGCTTTTAAATATGCTTATGAGATAGCAATAAAAGGAGGATTAAATGTCTGACAAATTAAAAATCGCATTATACATTATTGCAGGCGTTGTTGGTGCAATACTCCTATTCTGTCTTATTGTTGTAATTGCTTGTTCGGTAAACGGACTGACATTTGGTCAACAAGTTTGTGAGTGGTTTACAGGTAAAAGCGGTGCAACACAAGACGCAGAAGAAATAGCCAAAGTTATTGCATTCAAACCTCTTGCATAAATGGGCTATTTACTATGAAAAACATAATACTAATAATCTTAATAATTGTTTTAGTAGTGTTAGTAGGAACATGGCCTTTATCTATTCTAGCCAAAATTTTTGAATATATTGGCATAGCATTGAAATGGCTCGCCAAAGGTTTAGACTTTTTCGGCTGGAACGGAATCGTATAGAAATGAAAGCACTATTGAAATAAAGTCAGTAGTGCTTTTTATTTTCTAAAAATTTTTAAAAGGAGGAAATATGAAATTCAAAATAATTTCAATATCTGTAATTTTAGTTTTGCTTACAATTTTAGGCGTGTTTTTAGGATTAAATTGGGATATTTGTAAGGCAATTTTTAAAAAAGAGACTATTTTTACAGAGGGACAAGTTGCCGAGATTCAAAAAGGCTCGATACAAAATATTACCAAAGATGAATTGATGTCATACATTTGGGAAATTGTTCCCGAGCTTGAAGAAGGGCATACTGCAAGAATGGAATTCAAATTTAAAGATAATGATGAAGTGGATATATGGGGAGTGTCTGACGGGGAAGAGGACACGATGGTGCTGCATTATGAGATAATAAATGGAATTGCTTTTTTAAGTGGCGAAAATAATGATTATCCTGTTTATTTACTTTTGATAAAACAAAATGACATTATAAGAGCGGGCATTGATAATGAAAACATTTATGCAATGGAAAAGCAGGTAACATTACCAAAGCAAAAGATAAATTAAAAGGAGGATAAAATGGATATTACAAAAAAGATTTTTAATTTTATACTAATTGTAATAACAGCTTTAATGACCTTTTGTGTTGGAGTTTTTGTGTATTATTCAACCTTTGGAAAATCAAAAATACCAACTGCTATAACATCGACTTATGCGACAACTGTAACTGACCCTCAAACAGGGGAAGAAAAACCTGTTTTAGAGGCTAATTATTATTCAAATAAAAATGGAACAGGTTGCGAAGTTGTAGAGTTTAGAGTAAATGCTTATAGCGGTGTTTCAAAACAAGGAATTTACTCTCGTGGGTTTCAAATGGTATGGGATGATAAAGGAAATATAATACCATACGAAAATCCAACTACACAGAAGAAAAGTAATGTTTTTTATTACGATTCTTATGACAATGTTTCTTTTGAGACAGGTCATGAATACGAATGGGGCGACAAAATGGTTATTGATATAGATGGTGAAACTTATGGCGTAGCCCTTGATGGTCAATATTCTGTTACTACAAAAAAATTTAGTTTTTGGAAAGCCGTAGGACATACCTTTTCTGGACTTTGGCAAGGTTATGACTACGGAAAGAAAGCCTATAACTATGAAACAACTGTTTATAATTATACATTTGAGGATTTGCTTTTGAAAATTAGACAAATTGTAAAGTCTAGTTCAAACGGGACAGGCGATGGCGTAATTCCTTTGATTGATTTAGGAAATTTCTTACATATTTACGAATATGACGAAGAGAAAGGACAATTTAAAGGTGAGCCTGTTGGAGGAATAACTTCAAATAGTTTAATTAACAGTTATTTTACAATGGCATCACATTTTGATAATCGTGGTATGGTTTGGTATAAACAATCAATGTTTGGCTCTGTTGCCGGAGATAGTCAATACAATATTACAGGTTTAACTGACAATGTAGAATATTGGAAGGCAACAACAATACTTAACTTGACCGAAGAAGATTTTGAAGCAAGATATAGTCAAATTGATAATGGTTTTTACTATATTTTACCAACTTCAAAAATTGGTGAATTAAAAGATTTTGAAAACATTGAGATAAATATTAATTTTAATGTTTCAAATCTTAATGTAAATGTTCTTGGATTTGATTATTATGCTTTAAATGGGCTAAAAATTCAATCCTTAACAATCACCAGTAAGACACAGAGAGATTTTAGATTATTGGTTGGTTCTTTAAAAGATACCGGGCTACAAAAGTCGAATATCACAACCGAGAATATTAACTTAATAAACACAAATTCGGGGGTGGAACTATGAAATGGTATTCATATTTAATATGTTGCATATTAATCATTGCAGGTATATTATGCTCAATCGAACTTGTAGATATTTTTAGTGTTAAAAGCGGAGAATATGGCTCTGTGATTACATTTGAAAGTAAAAATGATTATAATGAAATCTCCAAATTTGATTTTGGTTCGATTGAATTTGATACAGAAGATTATATAAATTATACAAGCACGACAACTTATGCTCCAGCTGAGTTTGATGGAACAAAGCAAAATTATTTAATGTTTTTCAATGGACAACCATTAAACAATATTGTTTCTACTGCTGGAAGATTAAGAGGAGATATAAGCATAAGATTTTATGATTTAGAGGGCGAAGAAATTACAACCGCAAAAGTCAATTTTGTAATAGAATATTCGGCAGGCTCGACAAAAGTTTCTGTAACTACAACAAACAATGAAAATTCTATT
>CANQBU010000146.1 GCA_947589615.1 uncultured Clostridia bacterium
TATGGTTTTTCGAATATGGAAGAAAAAGCATTGTTTATGAAACTTATAACGGTTAGTGGAATCGGACCCAAGATGGCTATTTCCATTCTTTCAGGTATGAGCAACTCTGATTTAGTCCTTGCAATTATTAAAAGCGACCTCAAAATATTGTCAAAAATCAAGGGTTTAGGGAAAAAAACTGCAGAAAGAATATGTGTTGAACTAAAAGACAAGCTTAATCCATTAAATACACCAGAAGAATTGCAGTTTAGAGAGGACTATAACGAAGATGCTGTTCAGATGGCAACTGATACTTTAATAAGTTTGGGTATCAATAAAAACGATGCCTATATGTTAGCACGAGCAAATGCTGGAAATAATGCCTCAGCAGAAGAAATAATAGCAAAATCATTAAGGGGGTATAAAGGATAATGGAAGATACTGAAAGATTTATCACAAGCACCAAAAATTTAACAGATGCTGAAATAGAAAACTCTTTAAGACCCACATCATTTGACGAATATATTGGCCAAACAAAAGTAAAAGAAGCCCTTAATGTTTATATTCAAGCAGCAAAAGCTAGAAAAGAAAGCCTCGATCACGTTCTTTTGTATGGTCCTCCAGGACTTGGAAAAACAACTCTTTCACATATCATTGCAAATGAACTGGGTTCTCAATTTAAAGTAACTTCAGGCCCAGCTATTGAGCATGCTGCTGATCTTGCCGCTATTTTAACCAATTTAAATCAAAATGATGTCTTATTTATAGATGAAATTCATAGACTGAATAAAACAGTTGAAGAGATTTTATATCCCGCAATGGAAGATTTTGCACTTGATTTTATTGTAGGTAAAGGACCTTCAGCAAGAAATATGCGATTAAAAATCAAACCTTTTACACTTATAGGAGCTACAACAAGAGCGGGAATGTTGACAAATCCTTTGCGAGATAGATTTGGTGTGATTTGCCGACTGGAATTATATACACCTGAAGAATTAAAAATTATCATTAATAGATCCGCAAAGATTTTAGGGGTAAAAATTGATGAAGAGGCAAGCAACGAGATTGCAAAAAGATCAAGGGGAACGCCAAGAATAGCAAACAGGTTGTTAAAAAGGGTTCGAGATTATGCACAAGTAATTGGAGAAGGACATGTTTCAAAGGTAATTGCAATAAAAACACTTCAAATTATGGAAATTGACGATTTAGGATTGGATACTATCGACAGAAAAATAATTCTATCGATTATAGACAAATTCGACGGAGGTCCAGTTGGACTCGATACCTTGGCTGCAACAATCAGTGAAGATTCAACAACCATAGAAGATGTTTATGAGCCTTATTTATTACAGTTGGGATTTATATCAAGAACACCAAGAGGGCGAGTGGCTCTTGAACCTGCATATAAACATTTCAACAAAGTTATGCCAATAAAGGAGTAAGATGGATAACATTCAAAACAAAGATTTACTTAAGAAAAGTAGTTATAAATATTATCTGCCAGAAGAATTAATAGCACAAACGCCGGTTGAACCTAGAGACAGCTCAAGACTTTTAGTGTATGATAGAAAAAACGATAAAATAGAACATAAAATTTTCCATGATATTGTTGATTATCTCAGTGAGGGAGACATTTTGGTTGTCAATAATACACGAGTTTTACCGGCAAGACTTTTTGGATATAAAGATACTGGTGCAAAAATAGAAATTCTTCTACAAAAAAGGATTGATTTAAAAACTTGGGAAGTTATAGCAAGACCAATTAAGAGATTAAAAGTGGGGCAAAAAGTCACATTTAGCAATAATCTTTCATGTAAAATTATTGATATTGGTGAATTTGGCTCGTGTAAAATAGAATTCGATTTCGCCGGCGTTTTTGAAGAACGATTAATGGAAGTGGGACAAGTTCCTTTGCCCCCTTATATTCACGAAAAACTAAGCAATAAAGAACGATATCAAACAGTATATTCAAAAATAGAAGGCTCATCGGCTGCACCGACTGCTGGATTGCATTTTACAAATGAACTGCTTGATAAAATCAAGGCGAAAGGGGTTAAAATAGTAGAAGTCCTATTGCATGTCGGACTTGGAACGTTTAGACCAGTGAAAGAAGAAAATATTTTAAATCACGAGATGCATAGTGAATATATTGAAATGACTGAAGAAAATGCTTCAATTATAAATCAAGCAAAAGATAAAGGCCAAAGGATTGTTGCCGTTGGAACAACATCAGTAAGAGTTCTTGAAGCATGTGCGACTGAAGAAGGTAGGATTATCCCTGCTAAAAGAGAAACAAATATTTTTATTTATCCATCTTATAAATTTAAAATTGTAGATGCTTTAATCACTAATTTTCATTTACCTGAAAGCACTCTTATCATGCTTGTTTCGGCATTTGCGGGTTATGATAACACAATGAAAATATATGATATTGCAGTAAAAGAAAAATATAGATTTTTCTCTTTTGGTGATGCAATGTTTTTGTATTAAAATTCTGCAATTTTTGCAGTTTTTTGTTTTATCAGCTGAATTTTAAAATAAAACTATTTTACTTGAAAAGATGCTGAATTAAAACAATCCACCTATTTACTTTTAACAAAATATATGCTAAAATAAAATATTGGAGAGAACATGGCTCAAAAGGATTTAGATCTTAGAACTCTTTTTGCAAGAGTAAAATTAAAAAATACTGATGAGAGTGGAAATATAGGAGATTCCTCTTTTGATACCACAGATATTGCATATCTTCGCTCTGCAGAAGAAGTTAAAAATATCCCACAAGAAAAAAGGAGAAAATCCCTTTCAGATTTTGCCCTTTCAAATTTTGCATGGCAAATTGAGAGTTATACGGCAGAAAATGGTAATTTCGCAGGTGCCGCTTGGCTGCGGTGCGCAAACAATAGTGAATGTGTAGGGTATATTAATCCTATCGGGAGACTGGAGTTGTATACACCTGAAAATAAAGACTTCGGCTTGTCCGTTGCTTTAGACATAACCACAAAATCTTTAATTTCCGCACTTGACTCATCGCAACATATAAAATTTACATCTAAAAAAGTGCAAAAGCAGGAAAAACACTTTATAGAACTTGGGCAGTATCCCGGCAGAATCGTAAGTCAAGAGTTGCAAAAATCTCTCGAAGAGGCATATAATGGTGGAAATTTGAAAGATGGATTGACAAGCACAGGAAGACTATACGCAACAAATGGACAAAGAGCTCAAGACCAAGATTTTCTTTCAAAGCAAAATCCTGAATTTGAGTTTAATGGTGAGAAATATGTCCGCGTAGTAGTTTGGAATGGAGATATTTCGCTTTATAAAGATGGAACAAATGCTCCTACGACAGGGAATGTAATATGGCATAAGGTAGAACCTATATCATTTGAGATTTTAAATTGGGATAAACTTCCACGAAGTATCAATCCTAAAGGTAAAAGATTTGGCGGAGCAGAAATAATAAAGACTGAAACTGAAGAATGTATCTTGTCGGGTTTTCCTT
>CANQBU010000147.1 GCA_947589615.1 uncultured Clostridia bacterium
ACACATTCTGTAACACTTATGACCTCTTGCCTACACTTTGCGATTTGTATGGGTTGCCATCAAATAAAAACTTGTTTTTAGGATATTCAATCTTCTCGGAGGATATTAAACACTCGTTTTTTGGTTCGCATCTAGGCGGCATGTTCAACGAAAAGATATATTCTCAGAACATTGTAGACTATGTTATAACAGACGACACTGCGACAGAGGAAGATATTAAAAACTTTAAAATTGATGCTTCAAATTTCTACAAGAAACAGGAAATGATGGATACTATATATGAAAATGGAATAAATGGAAAAAGAAGTGTAACCTAAGAAGATTTTTGAGAATATAATAAAATATGTTCTCAAAAATTTTTTTAAATAGCAAAAATTTAATAAATAATATAAATGTTTTGGAAGAAGATGCCCAAAAACCGCTTTGTGTAATGGTAAAGGCAAATGCATATGGACATGGAAGTAAAGAGATTGTATCTATATTAAAGGATAGAGTAAATTTCTTTGGCGTATCGTGTCTAAATGAAGCACTAGAAATAAGAGATTACACAAAGGGTGAGATTATAGTTTTCGGGAAATGTGATGACTATGAAAAATGTATAAAAAATGATATATCTTTCATTCTTATGTCATATAATCATGCAAAAGAAATGGTTTCGTTATCCAAAAAGTTAAGGAAAAAAGCAAAAATGCATCTTTGCGTAAACACTGGAATGAATAGATATGGGGTTAAAGATAAGAAGGAGTTTGGTAAAATTATTGACCTGTTTGAAAAGAATAAGATGGAGCTTGCTGGACTATATACCCATTTTTCATCATTGACAAGTGATAAAGAATATACATTGTCACAAGAAGAAAAGTTTAAGGAATATTGTTCACTTCTTCCTAAAAGATGGAAAACTATTTGTCATGTTGGTGGTGGTAAATCAATTTATTCAAATCTTAATGCCGACATGTATAGGGTTGGTATAGCGGTTTATGGATATGGAGAACCTCGATTAAAGCCTGTTTTATCACTTGAAAGTGAAGTGGTTGACATTCAAAAGGTAAATAAAGGTGAACATATAGGATATTTGTGTGGATATACGGCAAAAGAAGATATGACGGTTGCGACCATACCTCTCGGATATGGTGATGGACTTCCAAGAAAGTTGTCAAATAAATTAAAGGTAAAAATCAGGGGTGAAGAAAGGTTGAACTGCGGAAATGTATGTATGGACGCATTTATGATTGATGTGACAAATATTAAATGTAAGATTGGAGATAAAGTGACCTTGCTTGAAAATGCATTGGATTGGGCTCCAATTATAGAAAGCACCGAATATGAAGTGCTTACAAACTTATCAAAATTCAGAGGTGAACGCATTATAAAATAGAATAGTTAATAAGACAAGAAATACTAAAAATTTTTTAAAAATAGTATTTACAATTGTTTTATAATGTGTTATAATATTAACATGGAAAGAATGGCGAAAATAAAAAAAGCCGAAGAAGAGGAAGTTTCTGACGGCTTCAAAAAAAAGGTAGATGAACTGAAATTCAACGATAAAATTGATGATAAGTATACCAGCAATGTTCTAAACAAATATGAAAAAGGACATCAGCGAAATCGTTGGCTAGCATGGTCAGGTGGTCTTTCTATTTTATTTGGAATAACTTGCATAATCACTATGGTGATTGTGGGAATGATATTTGTCACATCGGCTGAAAGTTTGCAAGAACTTTCGAGGGTGGAACAAGCAAATTTTGATAAAGAGAAGTCAAAGGTAATCGCTTGTGCAATTGCGATTCCAGTTATGGGTATTTTATCCATTATTGTGGGTGTAAAGGTTTACTCTTACTCAAATTATACTCGTGAGATGCTGATGGAAAGATCGGCAAGAATAATGTTTGTTGCATTCATTCAATTCTTTGTAAGTGCTTGCATTTTCTCTCTTCTGACTGTAATAGGTTACTTTGTTGGAAGAGGAATAGATTATGGTGCGATTTATTACAATAAGATAGAGAAGTATGATCCACGAACTGATTATTATGGAAATAAAAATTATTATGAAAACGGGCCATTTACATTTGATGAAAAGCCTTATATAAGCAAAGTTGATGACAATGAAAAGCATAATTTAATCGCTTAAAAAAATAAATTAAAATAATTTAAAAAATTTTATAAAATACCTTGAAAAAGGTATTTTTTTTATGCTATAATTGTATATATTTGTATAAAAGGAGAAAATCATGTGGCCATTTAGCAGCAAAAAGAAAAAACAAGCAAAAAAGGAAGCAGAGGAAAAGGCAAGACTTGAAAAAGAGCAACAGGAGAATGCGGCAAAACAACAAGAAGTAAAAAAAGTCGAACCTAAGAAAGTCGAACCAGCAAAAGAACTCAAAAAGGAAGAATCTGTAAAGGCAGCAGCACCAAAGAAAGAAGAAAAGGTGGAGCCAAAGCAAGAAGAGCCAAAACCTACAGATGAGAAGGAAGAAGTAGTTGAAGATAAAACCCGTAAAGCAGTTTACAGAGTTTTGTTTGATAAAGAAGATGGACTTTGGAAGATAAAGAAAGATGGTGCAAAGAGAATCATTGACAGTTTTAAGACCAAAGATGAAGCTCTTACTCGCGTTCAAGAACTTTCAAAGAATCAAGATTCAAAATTTGTGGTTTACAAGAAAGATGGGAAATTCCAAAAGAAGGCAAATTTAAATCTTAAAAACCCAAATAGTGACCAAAATAATTAAAAGAAGTCTTACATAAAAGGGGCAGATTTAAATGTGCCCATTTTTGTGTTATATGGACTAAAGGAGAAGAAATGGAGACAAAAATTTTTGATTTAAAAGGTGGAGCAAAATTGCTTTTTACACAAGTAGATGCGGTCGATGGAGTATCAATTAATTATTCATTTCAAGCGGGAGCACTCAATGACCCAATTGATAAATTAGGTGTCGCACATTTTTGCGAACACGCTTTATGCAGTTTTCCAACGGCAAAAGAAACAAGGGAAGAAAGGGGGAGTCATGCAAGAAAGTTTAATTATAGAAATGCTTACACTTCATTGAATAATATTAGTTTTGTGATGGACGTAGTCGAAGAAGATTTCGATGAGGCTATAGATTTTATCACAGAACCTTTTGCATCATTAAAGATAACGAAGGAAGAGTTTGACAAGGAATATAATGTAATAAATGATGAAATTAAAACGCGCATTAAGTTGAACGAGCGCCAAACTTATATTATAGATAGGACTGAGATTGTCAAAGACGAACATTATAATCGAATTATGGCGTCTGCTGCGGGAACTACTGAAAGCCTTTCAAGAATAACAATGGAAGACTTAAAAAATTTCATATCATCATATTTGACATTAAATAACTTAGTTATATCAATAAGCGGAAAAATAGATGAGGAAAAGGTTGCAGCAGTTGTAAAGAAATATATCGACAAAATACCAGTTTCAAGTTTGTATGGATA
>CANQBU010000148.1 GCA_947589615.1 uncultured Clostridia bacterium
ATTGTTATTAACTCTTTTTGCCACCATTCTGACTCCTTCTATTTTCATTTTAGCACTTAATATTTACTTTGTCAACATTTTTTTTATTATTTTTCAGCACTTATAAAAATCATATTTGAAGATTGAAAATCATACAGTTTGGTTTTATTCTTATACAGTCTCAACCTCTCATTATATTGATTTTCGAGTAAATTCAACAGTTTTTCTTTTATTTGAACCCCATTTTTTGCACTTTCCAAGCAAAATAACGCGTTTTTAAGTTTTGTCATATAATTTCTCTCTATTTGAGAAATTGCGACTTTGCTATTCTTTTGGGTGTCCGGCGAATAATAAACAATCCTTTCAAAATTTAATTTTATATTTTTAAAATTATACTCATTCAATCTTTGCATGGTTAAGTCAGGGTCTTCTAGATATTTTGCAACAGCTTCGCGTTCATTATACTCTAACTTCCCAAATTGTTCACCTATTTCTTCTTCTAAATTCATGAATGGTTTATCGTTTTTCTTAATCATGTCAACGCGCATGATTAAAATTCTACCACCAGTCTTTAACACTCTTTTTTGCTCTTTTATAAAATTATCAAAAGGGAGATGCTCAACTACAGTATGTGAAAAAACCAAATCGAACATTTCGTCTTCAAATGGAAGATTATTTATATCCGCGACACTATATTTTACATCGAGGTTTAAATCCTTGCACTTTTTCTTTGCAAACTCTATGTGATTATCGTCTATGTCTATCCCGTATACTTCACAATCAGGATAATAACGCTTTATCATGTTGGTAAAGAGTCCACCCCCACAACCTACTTCAAGTATTTTCATGCCGTTTTTTATTTTCAAATATTTAAACCACAAATTTTTGTTTTCATCATTAAACTTTTCCGCCCTTGAATAATATAAAAGTTCTGTTGATTGAACCTTTTCTGACCAAAATGTGTTTTTCATAATTACCCTCCAATTTATATTTTATAATTTTACTTGGCGGTTGTCAATTTTTTATAGACATAAATGTCTTTATTTACATCAATTTTTTATCAACATCTACAAATATAAACTCATCTTCACCAATTTTCTTATATAACCCTTCTTTTTTCATAAATTCATTATTTTCCCCATTATGAAAATAGAAACTTTCTTCTCCAGTCATTTGCATCTTCATCACCGCTTTATCATAAGTGAAAACTTTACCTAAAATTTGAAAATCTCCATCTTCTTTTATCATTATATGAACCTCTTTAGGACTTTTTACCTCAAAACAATCGAACAGGGGTGAAAGCTCTGGATATTTATCATCGACATTTTGTGCTTCACCGTTATAAATATTAACTTTATTTTCCTTTATTTTATCAAAAATTACCCAATTTCCAAGCAATTTGTCATCAAAATCGGCTATTTTTTGAGTTTTATTCCTTTCGTCTAATAGTTTTTCTATGTCTTCTAATGTATAAGCATTGCGATTCTCTCTATGATAAATATGTATTTTGTCACTTTTCTCAATCAAAATAACATAATCTTCTTCGCCTCTAAGCCACCAAAAATTTCTCTGTTTTTTGCCTCTTCCGTTTAAACTTATAATACGGCTAGTATAACTTATATAATGTGAATGGTCTTTTCCATTTTCACCTATTAAATCTGTCCCAACATTGTCCCTTGTCATAAAAAACACATTAGGCATAGTTTTTTCTTTAAAATCTCCTAAAGTATTCTCAAAAAAACGCGAAACACCTTTACAGCTTCCTCTATAAACCCATTTGCCCATTAAAAAAACATTTTCTTTTTCCATAATTAACTCCTCATAAAAAGAAACTTATTGTTTCTTTAATATGAGAATATCATTATAGTTTACTATAAACTCAAGTGATTTTTATTACTTTTTTAATTTTTTTTCATTCCAAAGTCGAATCCAGCCAAGTTTTAGCCATAGGTCTATTTCATTATAGCTATTTACCTCTTTTGAAGGCAATTTATAAATGTAAAGTTTTATATTTTTATTATAAACCAAATTTAAAGCCAAGCTAAAACAAAGTTCGGCAAAACTTTCCGCACCTATATAACCCTCAACACCCTTTTTATCATGATTAAACAACAAAAACACATCGGAATTTTTTATATTTTCAAAGAATTCTTTGTGTCTTGAAGGATATAAATCAAAAAACCTGTCTTCTGGTATCGTTTTGGGGTAATCAAGCACCAGATACTTTTCTTCTAGATTTTTTATTAAACTACTTATTTCCTCTTGCAAAGATGCACTGCCCGCAATTACAATCTTATCCATATTTTCCTCCGATAGATTATATAGCAAATATTTATGCAAAAGTCAAACCAAATCATTATTTTATTCGTTCCCATGGGTAAGTATCCCAACCAAAATGCCCAAAACAAGCCGTTTGCTTATAAATAGGTTGTAAGAGATTTAATTCTTCAATAATATTTCCTAGTCTAAAATTAAAATTTTTATCAACATAATTTTCTATTTCCTGTATCGAAGTTTTATTTGTCCCAAAACATTCAATTGATAATGAAATGGGATCTGCATAGCCTATTGCATAGCTTACTTGTATCTCACACCTATCCGCGTAGCCTTGTGCAACAATATTTTTTGCAACATATCTTGCATAATATGCACCTGACCTATCAACTTTTGTAGCATTTTTACTTGAAAAACAGCCTCCGCCCACTCTTCCAACACCGCCATAAGTGTCTACGACAATTTTTCTTCCAACACAGCCACTATCTCCAAAACTTCCCCAAATAGTAAATTTTCCGCTAGGATTTATAATTAACTTTGTGCTAGGTAAAGTAAATGCTTTATATTCATCTAAAACTGGAAAGATTACTTTTTTTGTAATCAATTCCTCTAATTTTCCACTTTCGACATTTTTCGCATGCGATACACTTATTAGAATTGTTGAAATTTCTTTAGGCTTTTCATCTTCGTAAATTATTGAAACTTGACATTTGGCATCAGCAAAAAAATCGCTTCTTTCTCTTCTAAATTCATCATATTTTTTCATTATTTTATGTGCTACAATAATAGGCATGGGCATAAATTCTTTTGTCTCATTTGTCGCATAACCATAAACCATTCCCTGGTCATTAGCACAAAGTTCCTCTTTTACAACCGCTTGGCTAATCTCTGGACTTTGCTCACTAATTTCTTTAATTATTTTAAAATTGTTTGTGTAACCGATTTCCTTTAAAACATTTTGAGCTATTCTTTCATAATCTATTTTTGCTTTCGTTGTCGCCTCACCGTAAATAAAAAGTTTATCGTTTTTAATCGCACACTCGACTGCCATTTGGCTGTTCTCATCTTGCCTCAATGCTTCATCTAAAAAAGCATCGGCAATGACATCACATGTTTTATCGGGATGTCCTACATTTACACTTTCACTGGTTATAATTTTTCTCATGTTTTCTCCTCTATTAAT
>CANQBU010000149.1 GCA_947589615.1 uncultured Clostridia bacterium
AAAATTATAAGAATTACTATTAAAATTTAATAAAAAATGCAAAAAAACTCCTAATTTTACGTTAGGAGTTTCTTTTATGCAATTTTGCTTGCAATTGAATTGTCGACTAGGTCTACAAATTTTGGATTATAGTTGTCGCTTGTTGCATTGTTCAGCACTTTTAAAAGTGTATTAAACGATTCCTCTTGCATAACTGGACTTGAGCACCAAGCGTCTATGGCAAGATATTGTTCAACTGCAATTTTAAGTTCTTCATCGCTCATACCTGAGAAAGAATTTTTAAGAGCGGCTGCGGCTTTTTCGCTAGGTTGGGTTTTAATATATTGATAGCCTTTGTAAACTGCCTTTAAAAATTTTTCAGCTTTGTCAGTCTTATTTTTCAAGTAACTTGTTTTAGCAACAAAGCAGGTGTAAGGGATAGAACCAGATAAGTCACCGACAGCTTTTAATACGTAGCCATCGCCTTCTTTTTCAAGCATAGTGGCGGTTGGCTCAAAAAGTGTGCAGTATTCACTGTCGGAAGTAATAAATGTGCTGCTTATAAGGTTGAAAGCGACGTCGGTTCGAAGATTAACTTCGCCTTTTGCTTTATCAGTCCCGATAACAAGGCCGGCTTTTTCAATAATGTATTGTAATGTCATAGCAGGCATTCCACCTTGTCTTCCGCCAATAATTGTCTTTCCTTTTAGGTCGTCAAGTGTAAAGGTATCTTGATCTTGCTTGCCGACGATGAAGGAGCCATCTCTTTGTGTTAATTGTCCGAAAACCATAGGTCGATCTTTTACTTCTTGTGAGTAAACGACTTGTTCAGGTCCGGCAAGAATGATATCGGCAGAACCGCTTATGAGGGCAGTCATTGAAGCGTCAGAGCCGGTAGCACTTTCGAGTGTAACTTTAAGTCCTTCATCTTTGAAGAAGTCGAGATTTAAGGCGACATATAAAGGTGCATAGAAGATGCTGTGAGTGACTTCGTTAAGCCTTATCTTGTTATCATCTTTTTTACCGCATGCTATAAACATGATTGACGAGCAAAACATAATCATAAGACAAACGATAAAAACAGAAATCTTTTGTAATTTTTTTTGCATTTTTCCTCCTTACATTAGACAATTTATGTTTAAAAATATTTTTGTGTGAGAAATTTGACTAAAAAGGAGAATATTGATATAATTGCAATATGAAAGTTACGGCAGGTAAATTTAAAGGCAGGACATTAATCGAAAACACTTTTGAACATATAAGACCTACGGCTGACATGGTTAAACAGTCCATTTTCAATAAATTATTTGAGAAAATCAGTGGTGCTAAAGTCCTTGATCTTTTTTGCGGAACGGGTGCACTTGGAATTGAAGCAATAAGCAGGGGCGCATCTGAAGTTGTCTTTGTTGATAAGGATAAAAACAGTATAAACCTTACTCTTTCAAACTTAAAGAAATTAAATTTGTCGCCAAAAGTTTTGCAACTTGATTATGCCGATGCCATTAGGAAGTTAGAAGGAGAAAAATTTGATCTCATTTTGATTGACCCTCCATATAAATCTCAATTATATGAAAATGCGTTAAAGTTAATTCATCAATATTCACTTTTACAAGAAGACGGCATAATAGTTTGTGAACATGAACGTGGTGAAAAAATAGATTATTCGCCATTTTCAGTGCTTGACGAGAGGGGTTATGGTATAAAGGGGGTAACCTACCTTACAGACTGCCTATAAACCTCGTGACAAGCTCAGGGGCTTGGCGATTATTGATGCAAACTAAGTTTGCCTTTTTTCTAGTCAGTCTGTATTTTTTGCTATAAATACATCATTTAAAATAGAAAAAGATGTATTTTTACATCTTTCATTTAATGCATAATATAATGAAAAGACAATGGAATAAATAACTTCCGGTAAATTTCATTCGCTAACGATGGAGACTAAGTCTCCTGCAAACTAAGTTTGCCTCGAAAAAGATAATAAAAAAAGGTGCATTTGCACCCATAATAACAATAATTAAGACGATGAAATTGAATATGTCAATTATCACCAAATTCGCTAATAGTGGAGACTAAGTCTCCGCAAACTAAGTTTGCTTAGATGAGTGGCTCAAAATTTTCAAATATAACATTGTCACAATGTTTGACCACTCTAAGATATTCGCTCTCACTTCTTACAGTCCAAACAAGTAAAGGTAATTTTTTGTATTTTCTAGTAAAGCGATTAGGAACATGCCTAGCCTCGTAACTTATAAAGTTAGGGTGGCTTATTTTTTTATTAAGAAGCATTCTTTTTAGAGCAAATTTTTTAAAGAAAGTAAGTTTTTCGCCTCTAAAAAAACCTGCAAGCTGACCTCTTGGTATAGAAGGGGCGTGCTTGTAGAAATATTCAAGAACATAAGGATTGAAAGATTGAACGGCAAACTCGCCATTGTAGTCTTTGAGCATTTCAAGGACCTTGCTTTCAAGTTGTCCAACTTTGTTTTCATTTTTAATTTCTATTAAAAGAGGGACTTGCCCATTGACAAGATTTAAAACTTCTTCAAAAGTTGGTATTTTTTCCTCACTGTCTTTAAGAGTGAGATACTTCAAATCTTCCTTGTTCAAAAATTTTATATATCCGTCATTTTCGGTTAGCCGAGAAAGACTATTGTCATGAAAAACGACAACGGTTCCGTCAGCGATAAGACGAACATCGAGTTCAATTGGGTAACCTGCTTCGATAGCTTTTGAGAAAGCAGAGAGAGAATTTTCAGGGGTATCTTTGTCATGAAGCCCTCTATGTGCAATTGGCTGTTCAACAAGCCAAGAATTAAATAAATCCATTTAAACCTCAAATTAGTATTAATTTATAATATTTTACCATAAAAACTGTGAAATTCAAAGCAAAAATTGATTATTTTTTAATAATTAACTATAAAAAACGATATATTTATATTCAAATTAGTGAAAATAGATAATATTTAATTTGCATTTTCAAAAATTTTTGATATAATTTTAAACATGGATAGAATGAAAAAAATAAGAAATTTTTGCATAGTTGCCCATATCGACCATGGAAAATCCACGCTTGCCGATAGACTTATTGAAAGCACTGGAACACTTGCAAAAAGGGATATGCAAGACCAACTTTTAGATAGTATGGACCTTGAACGGGAAAAGGGGATAACTATAAAATTGACTCCGACTCGAATGAAATACACATTTGAGGGCGAGGAGTATGAACTTAATCTTATAGATACGCCAGGACATGTTGACTTCACCTATGAAGTTTCACGCTCATTAACGGCATGTGAGGGCGCGATACTTATCGTAGATGCTTCACAAGGAGTGGAGGCGCAAACACTTGCAAATGCATATCTTGCGATAGACAACAACCTTGAAATATTGCCAGTTATAAATAAGATTGATTTGCCATCGGCAAGACCAGAAGAGGTAAAAAAGGAAATT
>CANQBU010000150.1 GCA_947589615.1 uncultured Clostridia bacterium
CAATTAAACGGCTTCTTTTAATTCTTCTGTATTATTTTCTTCAATAGTCCCATCTGGACTTATAATCTGCTTAGCTTCATATTTACATAGAATATTTCTACCTAGCTCATTACTTGTCCCTTTTACTTCTATAATTGTTCCAACTTCATATTTAAGTATTGACTGATCTGCTTTTGGATGCAATACATATTCAACATCTTGCCCATTTATATTCTGAAAAATTACTTTAGTAAATTTCTTCTCTTTTATTAGTATTGGCATAAAACCTTTTAAATAAAGTTCATTAGAGTGATTTTCGTCTTTGTTTTCTGTTATTTCTTCTTGAATTTTTTCATTTTCATTCACTTTTTTATTATCTACTTTTTCCTTTTTTTCTTTTTTCTTATTTCCTTCACATAACTGTTTAACTTTTTGTGTTGTTTCTGCTAATTTAGGAGTATTATCTCCCACTAATTGAGGTTTTATATCCATTCCGTGTAAATCAATACTATAATATTTGCCATAAGCAAGACTCTCCTGCTCTGTAAGTTTTAGTTCAAATGGAACATCAACAATACTCATTCCAGCTTTTTTGTATTTGACAATTTCAGATGCAATATTTGACAAAGAAATTCCTCCAGAAGTATTTAAATTCCATACTCCTCCTGCTTCTATTCCATCTAACACAAATTTTAAACTGCCTTTTAACTTGCATTTGTTACATTTTATATATTCACATTCCTCACTGCAATCTACTTCTATCTGTGTATTGTTTCCTTTTGAGTCTTTTCCTATAGTTATTGCTTTTGTTCCATTTCCTATGCATACTGCTTTACCATTAACATACCTTTTAAATCTAAAAGTAAAAGGTTTATCGGATGTAAATCTAATTTTTAAATTTGTCGGTTTATTTGGATATAGTTTTTTAAATATTTCTACCATCTCACTACTTGTAGATTTGTCTTCTTCTACATGAAAATATGGTAGTTTCTGTGGTATTCCATTTGCTCCTTTCATACCAGTTTTAATATTTCCAATCACTCTTTCTCTTACTAAACTTTGTATATCCATATTTTCTACTCCTTCCATTTAAGCAGCATCTTCTCTTGCTTGGTTCTCTACATACTCAGCAAACTCTTTTAGCTGCCTAGTTATTTCTTCTTTTAATTTTTCGTTATCTGCTTTATTAATATAAGATTCTTCGTTTTCAAATTCATTATTATTTGGATCTAAGTTATTTATTTTTACATCATTATTACATAATAAATTCTCAAATTCCCAAATAATATCTTTAGCTTGTTCTTCACACCATGATTTACTAACTAGCAATTTTAAGCACCTCCTGATTGAATGAATATTCATATAATCTGTTAATATCAAGTTTAACTATAGGTAATCTTAGATTATTTACTGTAATTCTTCTTACTATACATTTTATAACTCCTAACTCTAATAAAAAGCTTATTAGATTAGAATTTGCATAAGTATCAATTACAACCTCATCTTTTTTTAATTTTTCTGATACACTAACTGTTGCATTTGCAATATGGGACACATTTTTATCATTTTCTACATATCCATAGATAGAAAGACTTAATTTGTCTTTTTCTTGCTCTACCACATCAAAGAAACAATTTTTGTATCTTACACAATTTGATTCATAATTAAAAGTTTTCAAATTACTCTCACTCCTTTTTTATAAACTATTTTTTTGTATTCAAAAACAGTTAAATTATCCTCCTTTCTTAACTTTTACCCAAAAAAATAACAAGCTAAATCTTATCAATTTTACTTGTTACCTTATTTGTTATTTAATTTTACGCACAATTCCCCTATAGCTATATTTAACTATAAGTGGCATTAATTAAAAAGTGCTACTTACTTTACCTTTGCTTTAACTTGCAAAGTTATGCTGAATATTTCCAGCTTTACCCTGAAAACCAGGTATAACTATAAAGTGTTTTCTTTATAGTTACTAATTTTGAATACATCTTTATTCTAGCATACATTTACAAAAAATAAAATATACACATACTAAATTTTTTTGCCTTACATACAATACGTTTTTGAAGTTTATTTTTGTCCTAATCTAATATGAATTTAATCAATACATTTTTTACAAATAAGTTTTTCTTTGTATTTCAATATTTTTTCTTTACATCCACAAAAAACGCAATTTTCATTTTTATTATTTTTTTGAGAATATTGATTTATAAATCATATTTTGAATATAACTTCATCAGTCTGTTAATAATAGTTTTTCGTAGTTTTCTCCTGTTGCATAATTAATTTCTATACCTGGCTGTACATTGTAAATATATATATTAAAGCAAATACTATTTTTTCCTTTTCTTTCCTCTACAGACCATGCTTCTATATGTACTCCGCTTGCTACTAGATTATTTCCTTCAAATATTGGTGTTACTCTATATAAAACATGATAGTCTTTTTCTTTATTGTCCTCTATATATTTATCAACATCAGTTTCCCATTTTCTCATAGCTTGATTCATATATGCTGTACCTGTTATTAAGTTTTTCTCATTGTTATTTTCATTACTTAACTGCCAAGCAATTAAATGACAGCGATTATATAACCATCTTGTATTTATTAAATGAGGATATTCATGCTGATTGCCAATCCACCCAGTTGGGTCATAACGAATATCCCCTCTTTCTTCATCGTCTTTTGGCATTATTTCTTTACAAATATTTGCAAATGCAACTCTGCATCTTCCGTATTCATCAAAATCACTATAATATTCAAATGGTTCTGTTGTAAAGTCCTTTTCTTCAAATTTAGGAATATTATTGTTAAGTATAACATAAGCATTACCACTATATGGTGGAATATTATTTATATCAATATTGTTGTTATTATTATCTTCATTTGTATTATTATCGTTTTTATTTGTAGAATTGTGAATAATATTATTAATATCATTGTATGTATCATTTGTTGCATTGATTGTATTGCTCGTATTATTATTTATATTTTCGGTTGTATTATCACTAAATATTGCTAACAATACACAAAGTATCATTATTATAAGCAATACCATATATTTATTTTTTCTATAAAAATTTATTATTTTACTACTTTTATCCATATTTCACCCTTTGTTACTTATAATTAATTTTTAAATAATTTAATAGCAGTATATCATTCTTTTTATTAATTATCAACTATGTTTTTCTTCTACCCTAATCTATTGTTATTGAAATGTGAAAATGTCCCAACTTATGAAATGACAAAATGTCCCGTTTATGCCGAGAAAACTTATTGATTTTGAGTTATCCTTTGGTATGCTATTGTGTCTCAAAAGCTTTTATTCATGTAGCTTTGAGCACTTATAGGATTCCAAAGGATAAGAGGCTCAAAGTCAATAAGGAAATTGGAATAAAAAGAGACATTTTTAGGACATTTTCTCATTTCTTTCACA
>CANQBU010000151.1 GCA_947589615.1 uncultured Clostridia bacterium
ACCTTATTTTAACAAACTTTTTTGGCTTTGTCAACAATAATTTGCAAAATTGCATATTGACTTTAATATATATATTTGTTATAATATAATTAAATTATAATATCTTAATATAGATGGAGGAGCACATAATGAAAAGCTTATTAAAATATGTCAAAGGTGGACTTAAATTGTCATTGCTCGCCTTGCCATTTACACTAACAGCCGCCGGGATTGGAATTCTAGTCGGCGTTCCTATCGCTACGCTTCAAAAAAGCAATGAACTTTATGACGAAGTGAGAAATACTGAAATCGTTCAAGAAATAATCCAGCAAGAACAAGATAGAGTTGAAGAGGCTTTCAATAGTGGGACCATGTCAATGGAAGATTATTACGACAGTAAGGATTATATTAAATCAAACAAATTTATAGATGATGTCGTAAAAAATAATGCCGTTTTGAACGATTATGAAGGAAAATTGCATAATGCAAATTTATCATGTTTATACTCTTTGCTTTTCGCCGTCCCTGCTGCTCCTGGAATGTATGGACTGCTCTCATTGTATAGCTCATTATCCGAAGAATATGGCGTAAAGAAATATAAAAGAATTCTAAAAAGTGCAAAGGAAGATTTTGAAGAGGCAAAAGAAATTAAAAAAATGAAGAAAACCGAAAAAGAATTAAAAGATTACTCTGAAGAAATTATGTAGGAATTGTTATGAAAAGTTTTATAAAATATGTCAAAGGCGGACTTAAGATGGCATTGGTCTCTTGGCCAGTCATATTGACATTGGGCGGACTTGCAGGTTTCTCTGGGCTTCTTGCAGACGGTTTTATCAAAGAAGATAAAATATATGATGAAATTAGAAACACCCCATTAGTTCAAGAATTAATTGAACAAGAAAAGGCGAAAAACGATGTCGCAACCGAAGAAAGCGGGCTGTCCCCTCAAGAATGGAATTCAAGAAATAAATATTTAGAGTCCGATGCATTCATTAAAGACACCATAGACCACTATCCAGAATTAAAAGAATATAAGGATAAAGAGTATATTTCACTTGTAGAGAAAATTTGTTCGCCGGTGTTTATTCTTCCAATCTCATTTGGTATTATATCTTGTTATTGTTTTTATACAAAATTATCTGAAAATCCAAATGTGCCGGCTTTCTATAAAATGCTTATGGAAATAGCAAAAAAAGATCTTTGTGAAGCACAAGAAACTAAAAATTCAAAAAAATTCAACAAGGAATTGAACAAATATAAAGAAGAAGTTTTGTAAGGAGAAAATATGAAAAGCTTTTTAAAATATGTCAAAGGCGGACTTAAGATGGCATTGGTCTCTTGGCCAGTTGTATTAGCATTAGGCGGGCTTGGCGGGGTTGCTGGGCTTATTGCAGACGGGTTTATCAAAGAAGACAAAGTATATGATGAAGTTCGAAACACCCAAATAGTTCAAGAGTTAATTGAACAAGAAGAAGCTAACCTTGATGTCCCCTTCGAAGAAAGTGGTATGTCGCTTGAGGAATGGACATCAAGAAGAGAATATTTAGAATCTGATGATTTCATCAAAGATATTTTGAAAAATTATCCCGAATTAAAAGAATATAAAGATAAAGAGCATAGTGCATTTGTTGAGACGCTTTGTTCATTGGTGTTTTCTGTTCCAGCCTCAATTGGGGTTACCTTTTGTTTATCATTTTATACAACAATACTAAATTGTTCTTCATTTGAACCAGCCGACTATAAAAAATTAATCTCCAGTGCTAAAGACGACTTCGAAGAGGCAAGAGAAATAAAAAAAATGAAGAAAACTAATAAAGAATTAAAAGAGTATTCTGAAGAAGTTTTATAAGGTGAAAATATGAAAAGTTTTATAAAATATGTCAAAGGTGGACTTAAGATGGCATTAATTTCACTTCCCGCTTTATTACTTGCAGGCAGCTTCGCCGGCGTGGCTGGACTTATTGCAGATGGAAGCATTAAAGCAAACAATGTTTGTGATGAAGTTCGAAACACGCAATTAGTTCAAGAATTAATTGAACAAGAACAAGCCAATCTTGATGTCACTTTCGAAGAAAGCGGTATGTCACTTGAAGAATGGACTTCAAGAAAAGAATATTTAGAGTCTAATGAATTCATTTCAGACATTATGGACCGTTATCCTGAATTAAAAGAATATAAAGATAGATATCATAATGCAGTTGATGTTGAGGCTCCATGCTCTCTTATTTTTTCCGTCCCTGCCGCAGCTGGTTTTCTTTCTTGTATAGCTTTTTACACAAAAATTATGAAAGATTATAGTGAACCAGCATCCTATGAAGAGTTAATCGCAAGTGCTAAAAACGACTTCGAAGAAGCAAAGGAAATTAAAAAAAGCGAAAAATTAAACAAAGAATTACACGAATATACTGAAGAAATTTTATAAGGAGAATTTTCTGGTGGACTTAAAATGACATTGAGCACGGCTATTCACCCTATTACTCTTACGGTGGCGGGAATTGGAGGATTTTTAGGACTTCTCTCATACAGTCTTGTTAACGCAAACCAAACTTGTAATCAAGTCAAAGATACTGCCATTTTTCAGGAAATATTAGAACAAGATAAAGAAGAACTCAACTCTTCACTTGAAGAAGGAAAATTGACACAGAAACAATACAATTCGAAATTAAAATCCTTAGGAAGTATTGAATATGTTACGAAAATTACAAATAAATATGAAGAACTAAAAGAATATGATGAAAAATTAGAATTGTCAGTCGTTGAATCTTTCTGCTCGATACCTGTCCTTGCGGTGCCTCTTGTTAGTGCTTTGCTATCTCTAGTACTTTCGGCATATGAGCGCCTTTATGAAAGTGCAAAAAAGGATTTCAACCAAGCAAAACGAATTAAAGAAATGGAAGAATATAAGGAATAAAGACAATTTTTATTCCTTTTTTTGTTTTATTTCATTATTTTTGACTTAAACCACAAAATTTTTTAATTTTATTTGCAAAATAATGTAATTTTAGTTAAAATAAAAAACGGAGGAAATTTATGAGTCGTCCAGTTAATATGAACGGGTTTGGCCCATCCCCTATTCCTGAAGAAGCAAATTGGGTCCAATTAAAAGACATTAAACAAGTGTCTGGGTTCTCGCATGGTTGTGGGAAATGTGCGCCTCAACAAGGGACATGCAAACTTACATTGAATGTTAAAGATGGCATCATCAAAGAAGCACTTGTCGAAACAATCGGCTGCTCGGGTATGACGCACTCCGCCGCAATGGCCGCTGAAATTTTACCTGGTAAAACCTTACTTGAGGCTTTAAACACCGACCTTGTTTGCGATGCGATTAATGATGCAATGAAAAACATCTTCCTACAACTTGTTTACGGAAGAAGTCAGTCGGCGTTTTCTGAAGGTGGCCTTGCAGTAGGTTCTGCCCTCGAAGATCTTG
>CANQBU010000152.1 GCA_947589615.1 uncultured Clostridia bacterium
AACGCAAACCCCGATTGTCGCCAAACAATTCCTATGCAGAGGTACGAAAAATTTCCCGCACAACATCAACTTGTGGAGTTCGCAGTTTTGCTAAAACCAATGTTGATTTTGTCTGTGGCAATGTTTGTGCTTGGAGTTTTGCTGCTTTTGGGGGCGGGATTTATCTATCTTACAAACATGATAAATCAAAAAACGGCGTCAAATCAAATCGACTATCAAAAAGTGCAAAAGGACAGGGAAGAGGCGACGGAGTTAAAGGGCAAAATCGAAGAGTTTTTAAGCCGATATGAAAAGGCTTACGTCGACTATTCGGCGGCGTTTAATAAGATTATTTCAAGTCAAAATGAACTCATCAATATTCAAAACCAACTTGACATAGAAAAGCAAGAAAGCGAGGAGTTACTAAAAGTTCTAAATGTCAATAAAGACGACGAGAAAAATTTTATCTTAAAATTTGCAATCGAAGAGAATGGAAGCGACTATGACAAACTTGTTTTTCTCAAACAAACATTAATTGAAATATCAAAATTAAAAGAGATAAAAAAGGATCAGGAAAGCGAACTTGAAAAATTCAAAAAGGAAAGGAATTTTGACGAGGAAAATGAAGTTGAAGGCGTGGATATAAACGGTCTTCAAAGTGCCGAAAAAGAATTGCAAAATCAAATCGACGAAAAGCGGGAAATGAGAACTAAATATATTTCCACCATCGGCAAAATTCAAGATGACATTGCAATTTTAGATGACCTTGAAAATGAGAAGGAAAACCTTGAAAACAGTATTTCGCAATTGAAAGAGGAACTCAATGCGGTTACAAATGCCAAAACATTTTTGGAGATTGCAAGCGAAAGTTTATCCTCAAAATTCCTTGACCCTATGAAGAAGGGCTTAAATAAATATCTAAAACTTATTACAAACAAAGACTTTGAAAACTTAAAACTTGACACTGATTTTAATATATCATTTGAGGAATATGGGAAATTGCGTGATGTGGACTATTACAGCAAGGGCTATAAAAATACAATAGACTTGTCTATGCGCCTTGCACTTATTGACGCACTGTTTGAAAAGGAAAGACCTTTCATTGTGCTTGATGACCCATTTGTAAACCTTGACGAGAATAAAGTGGAAAATGCAAAGGAGTTTTTAAAGGAACTGGCAAAAACTTATCAACTTATCTATTTCTCATGCCATAGTTCAAGATGTTAAAAGGAAGGCAAAAAAACACGCCTTCTTTTTTTGTATAAAAAAGATAAATTCATACAAAAAAACATTTTTTCACCCCTGTTTATCGGCTATAAAAACAATTTTATTTTAATCGAAAATGTTGATTATACATTTCTTTTTACTGGTGGCATAGTTATAAGCGATGGCAGTTCCGCTTTTAAGATTATGACGCCTATTTTTTGAAGGCGAGTAATTTTCATCATAATAAAAAATACAGAAGTCGCTCATATCAATCATTGCTTGATTTCTTTCAATGTAGCATGCTTTCCCCGAAGTAAATTTTGTTTGGAATTCTAGTTCCTCTTCAAACCCAAGCAAATGAATTTCTTTTTTCATTACGCTTGAAAAAGTCTTTTCTTTCCTTAACCTGTCACCTTCTAAAATGCACACTTCATTTTTGCATGTCATAAAAGCCCTTTTGATGAAAGGGTAATTTTTCTTTAATTCCGTTACGATTTCGTGGCAAAGGTCATTAAACATGCTATTACTGCCAAAAATGAATGTCGAAACATTTTCCCTAGTGACCAACATTTCGACAACCTCTTTTATACGATTGATAATCGCTTCATTAACCTCTATATTCCTATGCCCGATAAAACAACATGATTTATGTTTCTTAACACTCATAATACTCAATTTACACATTTTTGAATACTCTCACAAATCATTATAGCACTTTTTGTGTTTGTGCGTATTCATTTTTGCTAATTTATTAAAAATTTTATGTGTTTGCGTAATATTGGGTTTTCTTTTAATCTCTTATAATTTATAAAAGGAGCATAAAATGGATATAAAGGAAATTTTAAATAGAATAGGGTTTGTGAGGAACACAAAAAATTTATCCGCAAGAGAGGTGAGTTTGAGGATTGGAATGAGCCCTCAATATGTCGCCCAAATAGAAAGTGGAAGGATTGTGTTGACAGTCGAAAAACTTTTGCAAATACTTGAAGTTTGCGACTTTCCAATTGAAAGATTTTTTAGTGCTAATATCGTAGACTATAATGTCGACAAAGAGTTAAAGGGGCTTATCGAGAGTCTCCCCGAAAACAAGAAGAAAAATATCATTGAATTTTTAAAGAAATGAGGAAAACATGAATTTAAACAAGGCTTTTGCTATGAGATTAAGCAAGTTATTAAATGAAAGAGGAATGTCAAAATATCGGCTTGAAAGGGAGACGGGGCTTACTCATTCGGCATTGAGATATATTTTTAACGAGGTTTATAAAGATGTGTATTTTTCGACCATTGTCAAAGTCTGCTCGGCATTGAAAATTAGCGTAAAAGATTTTTTTGATGACAAATTGTTCGATTTGGAAAATTTAGAGGTTTAGTGCATTGGCAGGGAGCGAAAATGAATATAGATGAGGCAGTAAGAAAAAGGATAAAGGAAATTTTGGAGAGCAAGAATATCACCCTCACATCTTTATGTTTGAATTCCAATTTGACGCCGTCAACGGTTTTTGATTTTATGTCTGGGAAAAGCAAATTTCCAAAGGTGATAACGATAAAGAAATTATGTGTGGGGGCAAATATAACATTGTCTGAATTTTTCGACCGCGACTATTTTAATGATTCTGATGATGTGTATGAATAAAAGGTATTAAAGGAGAACTTTGGCATGAAATTACAAAAGGCTGTGGCTTTGAGGATAACGAATTTGCTTATTAAAAATAATCTTTCAAGATATGCACTATGCAAAAAAGTTGTGCTTCCCGAGCAAACCTTAAAAAACATTATCGACGAGAGGAATAAAGATATAAAACTTTCGACTATTGCAAAAATTGCCGATGGTTTTGACCTGTCGATAGAGGAGTTTTTCAGCGACGCCCTTTTTGACCGAAAAACGCTGGACATTGATTAAAAGCGAGTTTTGTTAAAGATTTCATAGCGAAGTATTATAAGTAGTTCGCAATGGGCTTGACTTTATAAAAAAACTAATATATAATTTTAATATGGATTATAGAAGTCTCACATATAGGCAAATGCTTGCCGTAGTAGATGAAAATTTTTATCAAAAAAATAGGCCAGCAAAATGCCCTTCTCGATTATTGGGATGAGTATAAAAAAGTAAATCAAAATGATTAAATTAATTAATAAAAATAAATTTTGATATTAAGGAGGGAAAATGGAATCAGAAAAGAAACTTGATAAAATGAGCGAAAAAAATTTAAAAATGATAAG
>CANQBU010000153.1 GCA_947589615.1 uncultured Clostridia bacterium
CAATTTAGAAAAGTGGGTATTGATTAGCGGAAAATATTTCCCTAAAGCCCTTACTTGGCTTGCATAACAAACAAAAATTGCTTTAAATAATATGGTATATAATAATTAGATTATATATAATACTTGAAATAAGATATGTCGAATAGGCATATCTTTTTTAAGCAAGCAAGGCTAAAGCCTTGACTTACTATCGAATTATATCAATTTAAAGGATTAAATGTCGTTCTCTCAAGGTTAAAACTATTAAATTTCTTTATAATTAAAGAATTAAGCGTCTCTTTCTCGGGGGGAGAAGTCTTGACAATGTCGAAATTTGGAATATCTTGTATAAAAGCTTTGAAAAAATATAAAAATTTTTGAAAATTTTGACAATTTCAGTTGACTTTTCTGAAAAATAAGCATATACTATTGCTAGCACTTAAAGGTTGAGAGTGCTAAAAAGTCGAAATTTAGAGGTTAATATGGAACTATCTGACCGCAAACAAAAAATTCTTTGTATGGCAGTTGAAGAATATATAAGAGAATGTTCTCCGATTACCAGTGGCTCGGTTAAGGATATTACTTCGCTAAATTGTTCAACGGCTACGCTCAGAAGTGAGTTGAATGCTTTAGAGGCCATGGGTTATTTAAAGCAGTTGCACACTTCAGGGGGACGCGTTCCAACTGCACAAGGCTATCGGTATTACGTTGAAAAGTTACTTGCAAGTGCGGAAGGGAGCGATGTTGAGCTTGAGAAAGTTAAGGAAATTATTACTTCTCGAACAAGCTCGCTTAGTGACATTGTTTCAGGCATTGCTAAGATTGTGAGTGAGGCGACGAATTATCCTACTGTGGTGATGTTTGACGGCTACGAAAATTTGATTTTGAAGGAGTTTAAATTAATCCCTCTTCTCGATGACAAAGTTATGGTGCTTATTGGGACAAACGCCGGCTACATATATCAAACACTTGAAATTAAGGCGACAGAGCAAGAATGTGGTGACGCGACAAGTTATCTCACAAAGCATTTCAGAGGAGAAACCATTGGTTACATGATTGGCAATATTGCAGAATATCAAGACGGAATGAATGGAGAAATCTCGGCATTCCAAACGGTGGTTAATTCGCTTATCGAGGGGCTTAAAAAACTCAACAATCAAAAACTTCTCAATGTTAGAAGGGAAGGAAGCGCAAAGCTTCTTTCAAATGAAACCGTTGACGATGCAAAGAAGGTTTTAAGCGTGCTTGAAGATGAAAAGGAACTTTCAAACATTCTTACCTTGGAAGGTAAAGGCGATATTGAAGTCACCGTTGCCGATGAGGACAGCAATTGCTCGGTCGTTAAAGCCCCAATTTGCGTTGACGGAAGACAACTCGCGTCCATCGGGGTCATCGGCCCGCAAAGAATGGATTATGCAGGCATTGCCAGTGCGCTCAAAGTGGTTATTGATAGTTTAAATGACTTAAAGGGAGAATAGATGGGCAAGAGAAAGAAAAATTTTGGCAAAAAACTTCCTGTTGACGAAGAACAAACCCAAGAATCCACTTTAGAGGAGCAAGAGAGCGAGGTTATGGAAGAAGAACTTGATGCTCAAATGACAGTGGACGACGAAGAAGAACCTCGGGAAGAAGAGCCGCAAGACGATCTTGGAGAGCATGAGGAATGCGACGAAACGACAGAATACGAGGAAACTAAAGTCTGCGAAGAAGAGCCAGAACAAGATAAACCTGGAGAGGAAAATGAGGAAGAGACAAATAAAAATCAAACTCAAACCATAGATTATCTTGATATGGCAAGGCGAGTTCAGGCAGACTTTGACAATTACAGAAGACATGCTCAAGAGGAGATAAAAAAATCGCGTCTTGATGGGCAAGCATCGGTTATTGAAGTATTCTTACCTTGTCTTGATACTTTTAAAGAGGCAAAAAAGAACATTCAGGACGAAAACATCTTAAAAGGGTTCGAAATGGTTGAGAACAAAATCAATGAAGCCCTTACAAATTTAGGTGTTGAAAAAATGCAATCGATAGGTCAAAAATATGACCCACATCTTCACAATGTTATTGCAGTTATGCGCAATGACGAATATGAAAACGATATCATCTTGGACGAATACCAAGCAGGATATAAACTTAACGATAAAGTGTTAAGATACGCAAAAGTCATAGTCAATAAAAAGGAGGATTAAAGATTATGAGTAAAATTATTGGAATTGACTTAGGAACAACCAATTCTTGCGTAGCAGTTATGGAAGGCGGAAAGCCAACTGTTATCGCAAACGCTGAAGGAGACAGAACTACTCCATCAGTTGTTGCCTACACAAAGGAAGGGGAAAGACTTGTAGGTAAAGTTGCAAAAAGACAAGCAATTGTCAATGCAGAAAACACAGTTCAATCTATTAAAAGGGAAATGGGAACAAACACAAAAGTTACTTTAAATGGCAAAGAATACACTCCACAAGAGATTTCAGCAATGATTCTTGCAAAATTAAAGACTGACGCTGAAAGCTACTTGGGCGGAGAAGTTAAACAGGCTGTCATTACTGTTCCTGCATACTTCAATGACTCTCAAAGACAAGCAACAAAAGACGCCGGAAAAATCGCAGGCCTTGATGTTTTGAGAATTATCAACGAACCAACCGCTGCCGCTCTTGCTTACGGACTTGACAAAGGCGAAAACGCAAATCAAAAGATTTTAGTTTATGACCTTGGTGGTGGAACATTCGATGTTTCTATTCTTGAAATCGGTGACGGTGTATTCGAAGTTTTATCAACAAATGGTAACACTCGTTTGGGCGGAGATGACTTCGATAACAGAATTATCGACTTACTTGTAGAAGAATTCAAAACAACAAACAATATTGATTTAACACAAGACAAACTTGCTATGCAAAGATTGAAGGAAGCCGCTGAAAAAGCAAAAATTGACTTGTCAGCTACTCCAAAAACAACAATCTCTCTTCCATTCATTTCTGCTGATGCAACAGGTCCTAAACACCTTGAAATGGAACTTACTCGTGCAAAATTTGATGCAATCACAGAAGATCTTGTAAAAGAGACTATCGACTGCACAGTTAGAGCTCTCGAAGATGCAGCACTTGACAAAGAAGCAATTGACAAAGTTGTTTTAGTTGGTGGTTCAACAAGAATCCCAGCCGTTCAAGATGCAGTTAAATCATTCACAGGCAAAGAGCCATACAAGGGAATTAACCCAGATGAATGCGTAGCCGTTGGTGCAGCAATTCAAGCCGGAGTTCTTGGTGGAGAAGTTAAAGACGTTCTCTTACTTGATGTAACCCCACTTTCTCTTGGTATTGAAACATTAGGTGGAGTATTTACAAAACTTATAGAAAGAAATACAACTATCCCTACAAAA
>CANQBU010000154.1 GCA_947589615.1 uncultured Clostridia bacterium
AGTTTGTAAATTCCTGTATATTTTTCTTGTAATAAAAATTCTCTTACGGTCGAGTTTAGAAATTTTGAGCCTTTATTTGTTATTCCTTGTGAATTTAATTTTCTTACAATATCACTAATTTTAACACCATTTGCATAATCGGTAAATATTTGCCTTAGAATGCTAGCTTCATCTTCGTTTATATATAGTTTTTTACTTTCGGTATTGTCATCTTCCTTTTTGCGATAATATCCATAGTTTACAAATCCTCCTATGAAATTGCCTTTTAATCTTGTTTCATTCATTCCTCGCTTTGTTTTTTGAGAAAGTTCTTCTGAATAATATTGATTCATACCTTCAAGCAAACTTTCAAGTAAAATTCCTTCTGGACCGTCTGGGATATTTTCCATAACGGAAACAAGTTTAATACCGTTATCTTTTAAATGTTTTCTATGTATGGCCATTTCAAATTTATTACGAGAAAATCTATCAAGTTTATACACAAGAACATAGTCCCATGTTTGTTTATCACTGTCTTTCAACATTCTTTGAAAAGCTTCACGATCATCATTTGTGCCGGACATTGCCTTATCTATATAGTTGTCGACAATGATAATATCATTTTTTTCGGCGTAATCATTGCAAACTCTAAGTTGACCATCAATGGATTGTTCATTTTGTCTGTCGCAAGAATATCTTGCATAAACAACTGCTGTTTTCATGATTTACATTCCTCCTTTATTCCTTCTAAATAAGAGCATAACTTACAAAATTCAAGAATGCCATGTATAGACAGGGTAGTTTGTGGATGTGAAGAAAGCCACTTTTCGTATTTGTGAGATAACCAAAGACAAATACGGATAAAAACTGCATATTTTGTTTTCTTTTTTAGTCTGTTCATACTTTTAACTCCTTTTATTCTTTTTTCACACCTCCAAACCATCAGGGTTAGGTGCACATGTCAACGAAAAAGTAAAAAATATTGACTTTTAAAAAAGCAATCTTTCTAATTTTAAGCAATGTTTTTTACCGTTGACATGAAGCCTAACTCTGATACCAAAAACAAAGAAAAAAGATTTTAATCAAGAACAAATGCTCCACATTTATCTTGAAAAGTCGTTTTAAGTCTTAAATTTACTCTTTCGATACCACAACTGAACCACAAGAAGTCCACAAAATACATTCATTTTTAAATTTAAAGGTTGTAAAGTTAGGGTGTTAAAGGAGGAAACATGAAAGATAAAGAACCACAAATTTATATAGATATAAGCCTTATGAAAAAGACAGACTTGCAGTGTTTAGCAGAGTTATTTGAGGAGTTAGTGTCTAACTATATTAAAGAGAAAAAGAAGCCACCCTAAAAAATCAAAAATTTTATAAAAAACTCTTGACATCAAATTTTAATAAGTGTATAATGTTTCTATCGTGAACAAAAGTTTATGATAAGAACAAAAGGGAGATACGCTTATGCGCAGTAAAGATCCAGCACTTATGAATAAAATTATTGATTTTATTGACGAGTATTACGCAAAAAATTTTATTATACCAACTATGCAAACAATAGGTGATTCATTAAACATATCAAAAGCTTGTGTAAGCAATTATATTGCAGAGATGAAAGAAAAAGGTTTAATAGAAAATAACAGAGGTTGGTATGGGATAAGGACTAAGAATATATCTAAAATCAATAATAACGCAATGCTTATACCGGTTGTTGGAACTATCGCTTGCGGGACGCCACTTCTAGCCGAGGAAAACATAGAAGAGTATTTACCTATACCTAAGAGTTTTATTGGAAATGGAGAATATTTCATATTAAAAGCAAACGGGAATAGTATGATAAAGGCAGGAATAGAAGATGGCGATTTAGTAATAGTTAGGCAGCAGGAGTCAGCAGAGCAAGGTCAAATAGTGGTTGCTCTTATTGATGATGAGGCAACTTTAAAAAGATACTATTTGGATAACAAAAAGAAACAAGTCAGACTACATCCAGAGAATGACGATATGCAAGATATATATTTTAAAAAGATTGTCATTCAGGGAGTGGCTGTTAAAATAATCAAAGACTTGTTATAGTTTGTAAATTATAATTCTCGCCCCGTATTATGATTTATAAACTTGGTGCAAAAGATGATTAACCGTTGTAGGACAACCCCGGTCTTACAATGTAGTTGATTTAATACATAACTTATGTGCCGAAGGGGAAAAGGAGTTGTAATATGAGTGAAAAGAATTGTAAGACAATGCCTAAGATAAAATGCCCTGAATGTTCAAATTATTTCTGCAGGAAATTGTTAGACAATGGAACACAAGTAGGGCAATGTCCTATCTGTAAGGCGGTGATTTCGCAAAAGCAGATTTCACTAAAAGAAAAAACAATTAGAGTTCGTAAAAACTCTATTGCAGGTTAAAATATTTTTCGTTTACAAGACAAATTTATGGCAGAGTGAAAACTAATGTAAGACCATAAGTCAATATCCTGTAAGCAAGATTCGTGTAAAAGGGTTTAAAAAACGCCTTGACGAATGTGGTAATCGAGAGAGCCACAAGCAATTATCGAAATTGCTTTTTCGTTAGGGTGTTTTTTATTTCACCCTAAACAATGAATTTTAAAAGGAGAATATTATGACAACAAAACAAATTAGAGATGAATTAAAAGAAATAAAATATTATTATTCACGCAAAGATTTTATAGATAAATCTTCGCAGACTATCGGTAAAAACAACATTTATTCGTTGGTAGAAAAGTATAACAAAGCGATTTGTGATGCTCCATGCAGGATGTATGACTTATATGTTTCAATATATAAAGAAAACAATACTCTTGAATCTTTATCGGATAATATCTGTTATTCAGTGGAATATGTAGCAAAATTACATCAAAAACTCGTTAAATACTTTCAAAAAGTTTTTAAGGAGGAAGAAGCAGTATGATAGATTTTATGAAGAACGCAAGCAATGTTTATTCAACTGCAAAATATATTGTTTCACAAAATATTAGGATTGTAGTTGATAAAAATAACATTCATTATTCGACGACACTAGATAGATTTTACAAACGGACTAAACAAAGAGATAAAGAGTATTGCAAATACTTTCTGACAGACAATGTTGTTTCAGGCGGTAGAATAAGTTGTGATGTAACTAAACGAATTTATATGGAATAAGGGCAGTCAAATTAAGACTGCTTTTATTTTTTGCAATTCATATCGCCTAATGTCGACGTTTTACTTGTTGACTACCATAACTGCACCACCAGATTACCACTTCATACATGGTATTTTGACTTTTCTTTTTCTATAATAGCAGTGTAATCAAAAG
>CANQBU010000155.1 GCA_947589615.1 uncultured Clostridia bacterium
CGGGTTTCTAAGATCAGGTTTGTCCGAGCAATATTTTTCTATCGCCTCTTTGTATGGAATTCTTACAAAAGGTGCCGTGCAGACATTTAATGTTGTAAATGTATTGTATAACCCCGTAATAAATTTTTCGCAGACCTCAAAAATATCTTCCTGAGTAGCAAAAGACATTTCGAAGTCAACTTGATAAAATTCACCTGTCATTCTATCCGCTCTTCCTGCTTCATTTCTAAAGCAAGGTGCGATCTGGAAATAATTTGAGTAGCCGGAAACCATTAGTAATTGTTTAAATTGTTGAGGTGCTTGTGGGAGTGCATAAAACTCACCTTTTGAAAAAATTGTAGGCACAATATAATCCCTTGCCCCCTCTGGAGAACTTGAGGTCAAAATTGGAGTTTGAACCTCCAAAAAACCCATGTCATAAAAACAATTTCTAATATATCTTAAAATTTCCCCTCTTTTTACAAGAACTTGATGAGTTTTGGGATTTCTTAGGTCAATGTATCTATATTTAAATCTCAAATCTTCTTTTGTATTTGGCGCTTCAGCTACTTCAAAAGGTAAAACACTTTGACACTTGCCCAGCACAATTAAGTTTTTAACAACAACCTCAATATCACCAGTTTCCATATTTGGATTTTTTGATGAGCGTTCTGAAACACACCCCTCTATTCGAACAACGGTTTCCTTATTAATTCCGTCTAAGACTTTTTCATCATGAAATAAAAGTTGAGTAACACCAAAGTGATCTCTTAAAGTTGCAAAAACTATACCTCCCAATTTTCTAATAGTCGCAAGCCAGCCTGAAAGGACAACGTCCTGACCGACATTTTCAATTCTTAATTCCCCACAGTTATGTGTATGATAATAATTTGTCTTCATATAAAAATCTCCGCATTTATTATATCATAATACTTATTAATAAGTAAAACAATTTTAAAATTTAATTAAAATAATTTCTTGCTAAAAAATAACTTTATAGCCTATTTCCTCTATTAATTTCTTTATTTGTTCTTTATTTACCTGTTCTGCAGATTTGAATGACACTTTACCACTGGCTAGGTCTACTTTTATTGATTTTATTCCATCAATTTGCTTTAAAGCCTTCTTGACTTTTTTAACACAATTGGCACAGCCCATTCCTTCAACAAAAAAGTTTTCTTCAATCATAAATAACCCTCCTATATTTGCCAAACAAAAAATCGCTTTAACCCCATTGCGGTAATTAAAGCGAATTTATTTGGTGCGGGCGGTGGGAGTCGAACCCACACTCTTTCGAACTTGCCCCTTAAACAAGCGCGTCTGCCATTCCGCCACGCCCGCACGGATATTTAAAAATACCCTATTATTATATAAATCAGCACAGAATTTGTCAAGTATTTTATTAAATATTTTTTAAATAAATGATTTTGGTTATTAAATTAATTAAGAATATCGTATTCATTTTTGCATTGCAAACTTAAATTAAAAAATATAAAAAGAGGCTAGCAAACCTCTTTTTTGTTTATATTTTCATCTTTTCTTATAATTTCCGGTTGTCCATTTTCTAATTCTATGCATTGTGATGTTACAACGATTTTTTCAATATTATGATAACTAGGTGCGTCAAACATAATTTTTGTCATTTTAGACTCAATAATAGATCTAAGCCCCCTAGCGCCAGTTTTTAATTCCATGGCACGCTTAGCAATTGATCTTATTGCATCATCGGTGAACTCGATATTTATATTATCCATTTTAAACATAAGATTATATTGTTTTATCAATGAATTTTTAGGCTCTTTTAGTATTCTTACCAAAGCTTCTTCGTTAAGATCATCTAAGCCCACAACAACAGGTAATCTGCCAATAAATTCTGGAATTAATCCAAATTTAATCAAATCATTTGGTTGTATTTCCTTGTAATACTTAGAATGATTTTCTTCTTCATTTTCTTTAATATTTGCATTAAATCCAAGCGAAGTATCATTTTTCCTGCTTTCAATAATTTTGTCTAATCCGACAAATGCACCTCCACAAATAAATAAAATATTTGTAGTGTCAATTTGTATCATTTCTTGATGTGGATGCTTTCTTCCTCCTTGAGGTGGCACAGAAGCGACAGTGCTTTCGAGGATTTTTAACAATGCTTGTTGAACTCCTTCGCCTGCAACATCTCTAGTAATTGAAACATTTTGCGTCTTTTTTGCTATTTTATCTATCTCATCTATATAAATTATACCTCTTTGGGCTTTTGCAATATCATAATCTGCATTTTGAATTAATTTTAACAAAATATTTTCAACATCGTCACCCACATATCCAGCCTCAGTTAAAGTAGTTGCGTCCGCCGTTGCAAAAGGAACTTTTAATACCTTTGCCAAGGTTTTTGCAAGCAAAGTCTTTCCTGACCCCGTTGAGCCGACCATCAAGATATTACTTTTTTCCAATTCAACATTTTCTATTTCTTTTTGATTGTTTTTGTCAAGATTAAAATTCAATCTCTTGTAGTGATTATAAACAGCAACCGATAAAACACGTTTTGCCTCGTCTTGTCCTATAATATATTCATCTAGTTTTGCTTTTATTTCGCTTGGGGTTGGCAATTCTATTTTTTCGAATTCACTTTTAGGTGCAACTTCAACTATAATATCCTTACAAATTTCTATGCATTCATCACAAATATATGCATCTCCATTTGGACTTGCAATTAATTTTTTTACATCACGCTGCCCTTTTCCACAAAAACTGCATTTGTATTCAAAATCGTTCACTGTAACCTCCCATTCAGTTTTGTTTTATATTCCTGGATACGAAAATTTCATCAATAATTCCGTAGTCTTTTGCCTCCTGTGCCGTCATATAATTATCTCTATCTGTATCTTTTTCAACTATTTCAAGCGGTTTCCCAGTGTTCTCGCTCAACATTGAATTCATCCTATCTTTAATGTATTGAATATGATTAGCTTGTATTTGAATGTCGCTAACCTGTCCCTGAGCCCCTCCAAGTGGTTGATGAATCATAATTTCACTATTAGGCAATGCAAATCTTTTTCCTTTTGTTCCTCCAGCCAAAAGAAACGCCCCCATTGATGCTGCTCTTCCAACGCAAATCGTTGAAACATCGCATTTAATATATTTCATTGTGTCATATATTGCAAGCCCAGCACTGACACTGCCACCAGGACTATTAATATAAATAGAAATATCCTTGTTTGGGTTTTTGCCTTCGAGATAAA
>CANQBU010000156.1 GCA_947589615.1 uncultured Clostridia bacterium
GGCGGAGTATGTGGTTGCGACTGTTTGTGCAATGTTGAATTATATACATAATTTAGATATGGAGATAAAATGAAATTTAAATTTAAAATACAGGATTATCAAACCAAAGCGGTGGAGTCGGTGGTTGGCGTTTTTAAGAATCAGCCCTATTCTAATTTGATTAAGTATACGCGAGATATGGGCAATTTGCAAAATCAGCAATCTATGTGGGACAAAGAAGATGAAGGTTATGAAAATGCCTATATTCAGTTGTCAGATGAGGAGTTGCTTGCAAATATTCAAAAGATACAACAAGACAACAATATAAAAGTGCAAAATGAACTTGTTAAGCATCTGGGCAGGTGTTCCTTAAATATTGAAATGGAAACAGGGACAGGGAAAACATATGTTTACATTAAAACTATTTTTGAATTAAATAAAATGTATGGTTGGAGCAAGTTTATTATTGTTGTTCCAAGCGTTGCTATTCGTGAAGGCGTGAAAAAATCATTTGAGATGATGGAAGATCATTTCATGGAGCATTATGGAAAGAAGGCTCGATACTTCATCTATGATAGCAAAAATTTATCAAGAATAGATACTTTTGCAAGTTCAAATGATATTCAAGTTATGATAATTAACGCACAGATGTTTAACATAAGAAAAGCAGATGCACGAAGAATTGACATGGCACTTGATGAATTTCAAAGTCGAAAACCTATTGATGTTATTAAAAGAAACAGACCGATTATAATTTTGGACGAGCCACAAAAATTGGGTGGAGAAGCTACTCAAACCAAATTAAAAGATTTCAATCCACTTTTCTGTCTTAGTTATTCAGCAACACACAAAAAGGAAAATAATCTTATTTATGTGCTAGATGCACTTGATGCTTACAATGAAAAATTAGTTAAAAAAATCGAAGTCAAAGGTTTTGAAGTGAAGAATTTGAGAGGAACAGATAGTTATTTATTCCTAGAAAAGATTGAGGTTGCAAAGGATAAACCGCCTATAGCAAGACTTGAATTTGAGATTGACTATAACAAATCAATAAATCGAGAAACAAGACTTGTTAAAAAGGATGATGACTTATTCTACTTATCAAAACAGATGCAACAATATAAAGGTTATGTAGTTACAGATATTGACCCTATAACCAACACTGTTACATTTATGAATGGAAAAACCATTTCGGCAGGCGAGGTGCAAGGGGATGTTTCAGAAGATGACCTTCGAAGAATTCAAATAAGAGAAACCATACTTTCACATCTTGAGAAGGAACGAAAACTCTTTAAGAAAAAGATAAAATGTTTGTCCTTATTCTTTATTGATGAGGTTATAAAATATCGGGATTATAGTCGGGAAGATGAACAAGGCGTTTATGCGAGAATTTTTGAAGAGGAATATAATAAACTTGTAAATGATTTTATTCGGATTGACGAGCCTGAATATGCAAAATATTTGCAAAGTATAAATGTAAAAGATACGCACAAAGGATATTTCTCAGTTGATAAAAAGTCGGGGAGAATGGTTGATTCAAAAGAAAAGGGAGAAGAGGGTAGTGATGACATTTCTGCATACGACCTTATTCTTAAAAATAAGGAACGACTTTTGTCATTTGATGAACCAACAAGATTTATATTTTCTCACTCTGCACTTCGTGAGGGGTGGGACAATCCTAATATATTCCAAATTTGCACACTTAAACATAGCAAAAGCACAATTGCAAAGCGACAAGAAGTTGGTCGCGGTTTGCGAATATGTGTAAACTTTCAAGGAGATAGAGTGGATGCAAAATATCCAAACACAAACTTCCATGATGTAAACAAATTGACAGTTATTGCAACAAACAGTTATGCCGATTTTGTTGGCGGCTTGCAGAAAGAGATTAAAGATGCACTTTATAACAGGCCTACAAAGGCAAATGTTGAATATTTTAAGGGTAAAATTTTAAAAGACAGCAATGGAGAAAATTTGGTTATTGATAGCAACAAGGCGGCAAGGATTTATTCTTATTTATATGATAATCATTATATAGAAGAAGACGGCAAAATATCGAAGCAATATAGAATAGATTTGGATAATGGACAGTTGAAGGAATTACCTGCTGATTTAAAACCTTATGCTGATAGCATCCATAAATTAGTGCAAGGCGTATATGATGAAAGTGTGGTTGAAAATATGGCTGAAAACGGAAATGTCCCCGAAGTAAAAAATGAATTGAATAAAAATTTTAATAAAAAAGAATTCCAAGATCTTTGGAATTATATCAACCACAAATACACATACACTGTCGATTTTGATAGTGATGAGCTTATAAACAATTCGATTAACGCCTTAAATTCTTCTCTTTATGTTTCGCAGTTGCAATATGTTGTTACGACGGGTGAACAAAGGAGGCAAATGGAGAGAAATCAACTTGAACGAGGGGAATCTTTCCAGGGCTTCAAAACACGAAATGAAACTTTGTCTTTTGCAAATTCAAGTGGTATAAAATATGACCTTGTTGGAAAATTGTCAGCAAATACAACTCTTACCAGAAAAACAATTGTTAAGATTTTGAAAGGATTAACTTTAGAAAAATTTGAAATGTTTAAGGTGAATCCTGAGGAGTTTATTAAAAAAGCATCAAAGATTATAAACGAGCAAAAGGCAAGTATTATCGTAAATCATATAACATATAATCAAATAGATGGGAAGTATGACAGTGATATATTTACGGCAAGTCAGTCAAAAGTAGATTTTAAAAAATTGTTTAAATCAGAAAGAGCTATACAGGACTATATTGTTACAGATGGTATTGCAGAAAATAGCAATGAAATGAAATTTGTTCGCACTCTTGAAGATGCGGAAGAAGTTTCTGTATATGCAAAACTTCCTAGAACTTTCCAAATTCCAACGCCTGTCGGCAATTATTCTCCAGACTGGGCAATTGCTTTTAAAGACGGTTTTGGCATAAAGCATATCTATTTTGTGGCTGAAACAAAGGGCAGTATGGGTTCGCTTGAACTTCGAGGAATAGAAAAAGCAAAAACTGATTGTGCAGATGTGCTATTCAACAAATTACAACTTGGAGAAGGAGTAAGATATGGAGTTGTGAATAGTTATCAAACACTATTAGATATTTTAAAACAATAGTTAAATAACATAAAATAAGCCGAGAGTTTTTTGAAGTGCACCCCAAAAGTTAGACAACTTAGGAGGTGCATTTTTTATGAGAAAAAACAA
>CANQBU010000157.1 GCA_947589615.1 uncultured Clostridia bacterium
CCGTTGAATTTTATATAAAAGGTCACTCACTTTATAATTCATCTTTCAATATTGAATTTTGGCTTGGTGACAGCACCACTCAAACTAAAGGGCTTGCCGCCATCGACAATATACGAGTTGAGCATACAAATTATGGTGACTATGAAAATGCAGGTTCTTCAGACAAACTGGAACTTAAATATGAGGAACTCGAAAATTCTTCAACAAATAATGGACTTTTTAACAATGTTCAAAACACCGAAAATAAATACCCTCTTACCGCTGAGAACTGGACTGTAACCAAGGGTGAAGAAAAATTCAACGAGTCGGGAGTTATATATCTCTCAACAAATGAAGAATATCAAAAACTTTACGATAAAAATGTTTACGCTTGGGCTGGAATAAATCCAAACAGCAATAACACTACCCCAAATAATGTTTATATGATGTTTAATAAGAAAGAGAGTTTCCAATCCATTCAATCGGGGACATACTCACTTTCAGAAAACTCATTCTATAAACTTTCATTCGATTATTACACTCAAGATTATTTAAATTTTACTTCAAAAATCAAAGTCGAGGTTGTCGACGATAACGGGATTGTGCTTTTCTCAAAAGACAACGTTTCAAGTGCCGACATATTTACAAACTTCGAAATTTACTTCCACACTGCCCAAACAATTTCACACACTATAACAGTTAAAATTTATTTAGGTGAAGAAGGCAAAGACAAAAAAGTAGGCGGAATTGTTTACCTTGATAACTTCCTGTTTGAACAACAAACGGATATGACTGAAGAAACTTTCTTGCTTAAGGAAAACAAAGCCGATCTGACAAACTACCTTTTGAACCTTGAAGGCGACATCGCGGGAACAATCTCCCCTGCTCCTTCTTTCCAATATACTCCTGCCGTTGAAACTTTTGACGGAAGTTCCACCGAAGATTCTCTAAACGAAGGTGGAATTGTAAGTGGAAAAGACAACGAATTTGGAGTTGTAAATGATAACAATATTTTAGTGCTTAGAAACATTACTCCTTCAACATCTTCCCTTACTTCTAAATATAAATTCACTATGGCGGAAGGCTCTTATTATAAATTAACCTTTGATCTTGCCACACTCTTCAATGACGAAGCCGCAAAAGCAGAGAGCAAAGATAAAGATCATAGCTGTAGATATGGCGTTAAAGTAAATATTGATGGATTTACTGAAATTACACAGTTGGTGGGAACAAGAGAACTTGAAACTTATACAATCTTTTTAAATAGCTCAACTTCATCAAGTTCGACGCTCACCTTTTCGCTTGTTTCAGACTGTGAACAAACTTTAGGTGTCGCTTTGATTTCAAACTTAAAATTTGAACAATCTAACGAAAATGAATACAACATGGTAAAAACAAATTACAGTTCAACTTATGGAGAAACAGTATTCACTTCCGCAAAATCTGAAGAGACAGAACCTGAAGAACCAGATGATAGCGAAAGCGAAACAACCGATTCAAACGACATGGATAGCAGATGGCTTTTAATTCCTTCTATTATTATGGGTGTCGCTTTGATAATCGCTATTGTCGGACTTATATTAAGAAAAGTTAAAATCAAGAAAATCGACAAAATTAAAAATGAAGCTTATGATAGAAAACTCAGTTTGAACCACGATGTCATTATTAAGCAAGCTCAAGATAGACGTGATGAAGAAGTGAAGTCCCTTCAAAAAGCAAGACAAGTGCTTGCACAAGAAAGGCTTGAACTTGAAGAAAAACACAAAGAATTTGTCAAAGAAAACAGAGAAAAATCAAATGGCAAGTTATCAAGAGAAGTTGAAAAAGCATTTAAGAAATACAATAATGATATTGCACGAATTGATGAAAAAATCAATATATTGCAAGAAAAAATTGATTTCTGTATGACAGCCGATTATCTCCTTACCGTTGAAAGAAAAATCGTAATGGAGGAAGAAGATAAATTTGCCAATGAAAAAAAACACAAAAAACGCAAAAAAAACAAAATAATAAATAAGCTTTAATCTTAAAAATGCTAAGGAATTGGCCTTAGCATTTTTTAATATCACTGCAAAATATTTTTTAAATTTCATGAATTTTTAATTATTTTTTTACCCCTATTATAGGGATAATCCCCTTTTTAAATATTGTTTTTTAAGTAAAAAACCTCCTGATATATTCAGAAGGTTTTTATTTATTCATCGTCGTCGTCAAAGTCATCATCATCGTCGTCTTCGTCATCATCGCCGATATCGTCATCATCAAGGTCATCAAAATCATCGTCAAAGTCATCATCATCGTCGTCTTCGTCAAAGTCTTCTTCGCTTTCTTCATTATTGTCTTCATCGAATTCTTCTTCATCAAACTGGATATCGTCATCGTCTTCGAATGAAATCTCAGTGTCAATGTCGTCATCATAGTCTGCTTTTGTCAAATCATTGACAGAAGCCATCTCTCCCATTTCATCATACATTGACATGTTGTCTTCTTCATCATCTCGAACCATGTAATCTTCCCAATCGTTGTTTAACTCTACGTCGTCATCTGATCTATGTTCCTTCAAACAACTTGCGCACATGATTTCGTCAGGCTGAATATAATTTGTTTTACATATTGGGCAAAGCTCAAGGTCCATGTCGTCCATGTCGTCCTTCTTTGCTTCCATTTCTGCCTTGCAAACTGAGCAGTATTTATCCTTTTTTTGAATATAGTTTAATTCACATCTTGGACATCTGATATAAACTGGTTTTTTCATTTTTTCTCCTTCTCTTATATGTGTCTAACACATTATACTATTCTATTTTTAAAATGTCTATTAATTTTTTATATTTTTTTAATTTTTTTTATTTTTCCTCTTCCGCTTGGCTCTTCCTCAAATACAGCGGAACGAGGTTCTGAGGTGAAATAAGTTCTCCCCTCTTCTCCTTGTCCTTTGAAAGTTGCAATAGGTCACTTGCCGAAAGGTTTATGAGTTTATCAACAACTTCAAGTTCCTCTTCTTGCAGTCCCACCTTTTTAAAATTTATATCTTTAAGTTCTTCGTCAAGCACAAGCCTGTCTTCACCTATTGATTTACCTTGTTCATCAAATTCACATATATAATATTTACCACTTAGCGCATTTATTACAGTCACAAAATGTTGAGATGGTTTTTCTTGTCTTACGTAACTGTATGCCATAAGTTGGGAGGTCGTGATTGCAATTAACTTTCTCTCGCCGCCACCTGC
>CANQBU010000158.1 GCA_947589615.1 uncultured Clostridia bacterium
GTATATTTACCCATCATTTAACTTTGAAATTGAAAATAATACAGTAAAATATCGCATTATCTATGGAGGAACAGAAACTTTTGCAGAAGGAAGCATAAAAGTTGGCGATATCAAATCTTGCGACCTTGCTTCAATCGGATTCAGCAATATGGTTTCGTTCTCAGTAGAAAATGTTAACACGGATGCCCAGATCATATTCTACGTGGTTCCTAAAGAATTTTCTATTGAATTTGAGGTGCTTGAAGGAAGCCCTAGAGTTGAGATGTCAAAGAAGATTATCTTTGGCGAACAATGGTCACTGCATGATCTTACTGAAAACGAAAAGGGAAGAATCCTCGCTACAAGACCGAACTTCACATTTATCGGTTACTTTACAAACCCATCGGGTGTTGGAAAGATGATCATAGACAGATATGGAGAAGTGCTCAACATTTGGGAATTCAGCGGTTACAGTCCTGACGGCTCAGGTAAGTATGTTCATGATTTTAACTACGACCCTGAAAGCGATACATTCACTCTTTATGCGGCATGGATTTATAACACTGCCGACATAGAGGTTCGGTTTGCTCCGTCGAATATTACGGATGATTATCCTCAATACTCAATTGAAACGATAGTTACAAACTTCCGTGACTTAGACTCATGGGTAAAGCCACAAGAGAATAAATGGCTCGCAACAATTTCTGCTGGTGCTCGAATAAATATTTCGGCAATCAACTTTGAAGGATATGTTTTTGATAAATTTACACTTCAGTTCGAAACTAATGAGTTAGTCACAAGACCTGCAACCTTCCAATTGGAACTTGAAACGGGCTCATACATTCTAACTGCTTATTATCGACCAACGGTAACTATCACGATTGTAAACACAAACAATGATCTCGCAGATGGCGGAAGGGCTTACGCAACACAAGATGGGAATGATGTCGGAAATAGTTTCGATCCACAAAAATTTCTTTCAATTGTTGCACAAGCAAACGAAGGATTCAATTTTGTTAAATGGCAAAGACTTCAAAACGGCATGTATGTTGATCTTTCAAATAAAGGTGAATTAAATGCTGCTGGTGAATATGTTTACACTTTTGATCTTATTACCGAACCAGTATCATTAATTGCATATTTTGAAGGAAAACCTGTCGCTTTGACATTTGATGATAGTGAAATTAAAGATTATCATGAAATAATTTCTAAGCAAATAAACGGAGTTGAATTTACCTCAAACGAGACGATCGCTCATGTCGGTGACTTGTTTATGGTTTCGATATACAAGCTTCGCGGATTCAATTTTGATATTGAGAATACCAGTCTTACATTAGTTTCAAACACAAATGGTATTTACACATTTGAATGTCGATTAACATCTGAAGTGCTTGAAGCTGTGAATTCAAGTTCTTACCAGAAAGTTATAAAAATAAAACTTGTTCGTGAAGAATTATCATTTGAATTCACATATATTGTTGAAAATCAGGTAGACGATGACGAAAATACAAGAGCTGGTTATGTCAATATTATGGATACAAGCGGAAATGTGACAAAGATTAACAACAATGGGTTATATGTAAGAAGATTTGGTGAAAGTTTCTCAGTAAGCATTGTTGAAAATCCTAATTACGATATGCTTTCAATATACCTAAGAATAATGATTGAAGGTATAGGCATGCAACGTTATATGCTGGAACCTGAAGACGGCTTGATCGTATTTAATGAAGAATTTGAGAAGATGTATTTCGCATATCAATTCTTCATAGAAGTTACATTCAAGCACTTGCAATGGGATGATGAAGAAATTGTTGGTTCACTCTTCGAAATAAAAGGCGAAGGTGAAGAAGCATATGTTGATGCTCAACTTTCGGGCAAGGGAACGGAAGAAGACCCTTATCAGATTTCAAGCGTTAATGATTTTGCGTTAATGGCATATCTTGTAAATAACGGTTACAAAAATGAAGCGGGATTGAAATTCAGTGATGCAAATTACGTAGTAGTAAATAATATCGATTTCGCTTCTAGGTTCTGGATTCCAATCGGAACGGAGGAGAATCCTTTCAATGGTTACATTGATCTTGGGAAATATGAATTCCTTAATATAGAACACATTAAAACATATAAAAATCCATCAACATCACACAGAGGTCTCTTCTGGCACATTGGAGAAAATGGAGAGGTGGATGAAGATAAGAGTATTTTACTTACAATAATGCTTTCAATATTCATTCCGCTAATAGTTCTCATTATACTTTTGATTATTCTTCTTATTTGGAGAAAGAAAAAGAAGGAAGACCTTAACGATATCTCAAATCAATAAATATGAAACTTCGTGCCTTATAAATCGATGTAAAACCATGTTTATCGTTATTTTACACAAAAGAAATTCCAACTTGAAAAAGTTGGAATTTTTTAATATTTAAGTAAAAATTGTGAAAAAACGATAAAAAATCGTTGAAAATACAGCGATTTTTTATAAATTACTCATTCTTTTACAAGTTTTATTAGCTTTTATCATGTTATATCATAGATGGTTTTTAATTGAATTTAATTTAGGAGAATCAATTTCAGGGCAACTTTAAACTTTGTGTTAATGTTTTAAGATAGTTAAAAGAAATAATTAAAAAACCGTTATTTTTATTAAAATTTTACTAATTTACAATATAATTTATTAAATTATCATTAAATTTTTATGAAAAATCTTCAAAAACATTTTTGCATTTTTGTTATATTTGAAGAAAATCTTTCATAGATTATCTTGTCGCATGGAGGATAAAATGGAAAAATTTGAAATTTATGAGGATATAAAATCACGCACTAATGGCGACATATATATTGGTGTTGTTGGTCCGGTAAGGGTGGGCAAGTCTACATTCATAACTCAGTTTATGCAAAAACTTGTTGTGCCTAATATTGAGGAAAAGTTTGATAAGGAAAGGACAATTGACGAGCTTCCTCAATCGGCGGACGGCAAAACTATTATGACAACTCAACCACACTTTGTGCCAAACGAGGCAATTAAAATTAAGGTTGGCAATGCGGAAATGAAAGTCCGCATGATAGATTGTGTGGGATATGTCGTAAGTGGTGTCATGGGGCATACTGAGGGTGATAAGCCAAGATTAGTTAAAACCCCATGGTCTGAAGATGAGATGCCTTTTGAGACAGCCGCCGAACTTGGCACTAGGAAGGTAATTGCTGAACATTCTACTA
>CANQBU010000159.1 GCA_947589615.1 uncultured Clostridia bacterium
CATTATAACTACGCAATTTCAACAGATGCCGAATTTGATACTTTGTTCGATAATTTCGACATTGAACGCGGAATCACTTTCTCAACAAATGATAATGGAATGGTTACAGTAAGGAAAGTTGGAAGCAGTTATCATGCTTTTCATGAGAAGAGTGAATATGTTAATGGAGAAAATACAATAGAAATTTGGAAATATTATATTACTTCTCCAAACGGTATTGACGTTTATGATGCAAAAACTATAGAGGGCGAATATGGTGAGGCCTTCGATTCTTGGAAACAACCTCAAAATCAACCTCTTACAGTCGCTGGAGATGAATTTGCTTCACTTTTAAAACTTTTGCCTGAAGAAGTAAGCCTCTACTTTGGAACTTACAATAACGGAAAGAAACTTCAACAACTTTACTCACAATTCAGATTTGAGCCAAAGAATTTCGGCTATGACCTTAACGAACTTACTGCAAACCTTACTTTTGATTCGACTGATGAGGAAGTAGAGGTAGTTGTGGGCTATATTTTTGACGGTATGGATGAAGAGGCAAAGACTTTTAGATTGGAGACATTGTATTTTAATGATTCATATGTTGAATTTAACGTCGGACTTTCCAATATGGAAGAAATTAATCCACTTAATGCAGAAAAGTTTAAAAATGCCGTAAATAACACGCCAAAAAATAGTTTTATATTGAATAAGATGACTTGGAATTTCGAAGTTAGTCAAGATGCCACAAATGATACAATTTGCTATGATGAAACACAAAAAATTTTGTATGTTTATAGACAAGGAAATGCTGGCGGACGTGAGGGCTTTGTATATAAAGTTGAAGGAACTAATTTGATAACAGTTGAAATTGTAAATGACCAGCAACCACAAAGAACTTCAACTTCTTTCGATACCGAAGAGGAGGCAATGGCTGCACTTAAAAATCGTCTTGCGACTGTATTGAGTGATAAAGAGGTGTCTGCCGATTTGGCTCAATGGGAATTTAAAGTTAATGGTGCTATAAAGAAACTCCCTAATATGTATAGCGATTTCTATGATTGGCACGATCAAGATCTTTTTGGAAGGGAAAATGCCTATGGCTATTTTGACGGACATGGAAACTTGGGCGGAATTAATCTTGGCGAATACAATATTAATGTAGAAATAACTGTTACTGACGAATCAGTTACGAACATAAATGTGCGCGGAACTTATGGCAATTTGGCAGTCAACTTTGAAAGCGAAGGAATTGCAGAAGAATTGGAAATTGCAGAAGAATATTTGCAGAATAACTAATATGAATTTACATGTATTAAATAAGGAGCTCGGCAATTTTGCCGAGTTCTTTTTATAAGCACCGCGGATACAAGTTTCTTTTATGAAAAACAATTGATAATAATATTTTGAAAAGTGAAGGTGACGATGAAGAAATGAATGATTAAGGTGCTAATTTTAATAAAAAATAAAATATTGAAAAATTTATAAACGGCTATAAAGCCGTTAAATAGGAAGAAAGAAGCCTCTAAATTGGTCATGAAAAAAATCCCAAAAAAATTTTTAAATACCCCTTGACAAGTCCCCCCCCCATGCTATAATTAATGCATGATGGAGGTAAAAAATGGACAAAAAATATCAAATCACAAACAAAACTAAAAAGGAATATTTTATGAATAAATTAATAATTTTACATAGAATAAAGGCAGAAAAGGATATCTACGACAGTAAGGGAACTTTGATTATAAAAAAGGGACAATTGGGTGGATATATCGAAAATGAAGAGAATCTTTCACAAGAGGGGAATTGCTGGGTTGGCGGCAAGGCAAAGGTGTATGCTGGTGGCAAGGTCATCGAGAATGCACTTGTAAGTGGCTTGGCACGTGTTTACGATAAAGGGGTAGCAAAAGGCGATTCTTTAGTTGTTGGTGAAGCTTCTGTTTCTGATAATGCAGAGATCAGCAACTTTGCTTGCGTTGATGGTAAATCGGTGGTTCGCATGCATAGCGAAATTAAAGGACATTCTTATGTTAATGGGAAAAATGACATTATGGGCAGCACTATTGAAGGTGGCTCTATTGTCAAAGGCCCAGTAAGAATCCTTGAATCAAAAATCGGCAATGCAGTTTGCATTGATTGCGCAACGGACTCGCACATTATAAAATCTGAAGTGTTAAACAATGCTTTAATCGCATGTAAAACTGCTAATATAGAAGATTCAACGATCAAAGATGACGCAACGCTTGGAGGTTTTGCAAGTGTTTGCGGGAAATCAATCGTTAGTGGAACTGCTGCAGTGGCTGATTCTTATATTTTAAATAACTCATCTATCGGAGGAGCAGCTCATGTAAACAACTCTAAAATTTCTGGATTTTGTCAGGTTTATGAAAATGCGAGACTTGATGGTGCAAAAATTGCAAATTCAGAGGTAAAAGGTTCGGCGAATATCATAAATTCTGATTTGATTGGTAAATTTATTATCAAAGATAATGCAAAAATTAAAAATTCGGAGATCTATACCGATGACGAACGTATTATTGGTGGTCAAGAAAATTTGTATAATAACTATAATGTTGAAAACGAGGACGGTATATAAATCCAGAATTCTAATTAAAATATCAAACCGAATAATAAAAACCTTCTGTATAACCCAAATTACAGAAGGTTTTTTGATGACTTTTTTGCGGCATTTTATGCTTTAAACAGAGGGTTATTGGGTTTGAAATTCTTTAAATATAGCAAAAGTTCGTCGACATCTTCCTTTTTCATGCACCAACTTGTCATAAGGCGATAAGTCGAGCCTTCGAATTCATATGTCGCCATTTTGTATTCTTGCTTCAAATATTGTGCCTGATCATCAGTCAACTGAACAAAAACGTGATTGGACTGAACAGGAAATGTTATTTTAAAGCCCATTTCCTCAAGCTTATTTGCAAGGTAAAGGGCAAGATTGTTTGCATGTGAAGCGTTTTTCCTCCATAATTCATCTTCAAGCATAACTAAAAATTGTGAACTTAAATATCTTGTTTTGGAGAATAACTGCATGCTTTGTTTTTGATTTAAGATGAAGTTTTTTGCAAATTTTTGATTAAGAACAATAATCATTTCTCCAAACATTGCACCATTTTTATTCCCGCCGAAACTTGCAATATCGACGCCGGTGTCTTCAAGCATTTCCTTGAAACCGACATTAAGATAAGCCATGGCATTGG
>CANQBU010000160.1 GCA_947589615.1 uncultured Clostridia bacterium
GGCGGCCGCCGAACTTGGCACTGATAAAGTCATTAAAGAACATTCCACAATTGGCATAGTTGTAACAACCGACGGCTCCGTTACAGATATTCCTCGTGCCAATTACTTGGATGCTGAAGAAAGAATAGTAGCGCAGATGAAAGCGACTGGCAAGCCTTTTGTAATTGTTTTAAACTGCAAAAATCCGACTACGAGTGAAAGCAAGAAACTTTCAGCCGCATTGCTTGAAAAGTATGATGTTCCAATTATTCCAATGAATGCTCTTGATATGAAAGAGGAGGATATTGATAAGATAATCGAGAGTGTTCTTATGGAATTTCCTGTCACATCTGTTCAGGTTTCGATGCCTGAATGGCTTCGCGCACTTGACTATGAAAGCGAGATTATAAGTGAGATTGCACAGGAAATGAGAAAGGTCAGTCTAACCTTAAACAAGCTCTCAGATGCAAATAAAAACCAAATTGCTTTTGCCGAAAGTGCATCTTTTGAGCCAATTACTGTTTCGACCGTGGATGCTGGTGACGGGACGGTTCACTTCAACATAATTCCAAAGGAAGGACTTTTCTATCAGGTTCTTTCTCAGCAGTGTGGCTACACAATCGCCGATGATTTCCAACTTGTTTCTTGCATAAAGGAAATGGCTTTTGCAAAGCAGGAATATGACAAGATTAAAGGAGCACTAGAAGAGGTTAAGCAAACGGGCTATGGAATTGTTGAGCCAAAGCGAGAAGATATGGAACTTGGCGAGCCTGAAATAATCAAGCAGGGCAATCGATATGGTGTCAAAATAAGGGCATCTGCACCAAGTCTTCACATAGTCCGCGTCGATGTTGAAACCGAAGTTACACCAATCGTCGGGAACGAGGAACAAAGTCAGGATTTGGCGAAAAATCTTGTAGAACAATTTGGATATGATCCGCAATCGATTTGGGATACAAATATTTTAGGAAAGAGTTTGTATAGTTTGGTTGGCGACAGCATAAATTCCAAGATTGTTTTAATGCCTGTTGAAGCACAAAGGAAAATGCGTAAGACTTTAACTCGCATTGTTAATGAAGGTAAGGGCGGAGTTCTATGCATATTGCTTTAAAATAAGGCAAGAAAATTGTTCGTTATGTTTCATTAAAAAGTGTCAGTCTGAAAAGGCTGGCACTTTTTGAGGAAACTTAGTTTCCATCATTAGCGAATTATGTTGTATTTAAAAAGAAATATTCCGTTCTCTTTTCAGGAAACTCAGTTTTCATCATTAACGAAGAAACTCAGTTTCCATCATTAGCGAATTTTTTGTATTTGAAATAAAAAATTCCGTTCTCTTTAAATTTATTTGTTATTGACAATTAATAGTAATTCTGATATAATAATAACGAAGGGGTAAAATTATGGAAGAATATGTTGAAGATCTAACAGGAAGAAAATTTTTGCTTATTAACCCAAGTGAATATGTTCAATCTCGTGTTGACCATGCGTTTGTAGGTTCAAAATTTGCTTCTGTTACAATAGAGCAGGGACATGTTGGACAAAAAGTTGCGACAATTATGAAGGATGGTTTTTCTGAAACAATAAATACTATTTCATATGATATTGAAACGGGCGAACCTGACTGGATAGTCACTCAGGCATCAGGCGAAAAAATGGTTGTGACAGACAAGAAAGTTCATAATCTTTATCAGGTTGAAGGCGAAATCAAAGAGGGTGAGCAGATTCAGCCTAGCGGTGTTTACAGACCAATGATAAGAGTGGATGAAGATGTTGCGCTTTATACTTCATGGGGTGAACTTCAGTATATAAGAAAGGGCGGTGTCTTAGTTGTTTTGGGTGAAAAAGACATTTATGGAATACAAAAAGATGAATTTGAGGGTTCATATAATATTGTAAAAGAAGAAGACGGAAAGGCACTTATGAGTGAAAACTTGCAAAAGGTTGATACCCCAACCCAAAAGCCTACAATATTTTTAAGTGTAGCGTATCCACATGACGATAAACAAAATCAGAAACTACTTAAAGAAATTATTAAATATGTGAATTCAAATGGTTTACGGGCAATAAATATCAAAAAGATTGACCCTACAAACACAGAATTACTTTCAGAAATTTCAAAGGCAATTGAAACCTCAGAGGGAGTGCTTTCGCTTGCTTTCAACAAGGGTGATGGCCACACAAGTCCATTCGTTCAAATTGAAGGTGCTTTTGCCGCAGCCATGGGGTTGTCAAGTTTGATGATCGTCCCAGAAGGAGTAAAGAGAGAAGGGGTGCTTTTTGATGATGGAAAGGCAAATATTATAGAAATCCAAGACTCAAAGAGTTTATATTCGAAACAAAATAAAGGCTTGCTTGATGCTTTGGATAACTTTATTGTTGAAATTTACAAGCGTGCATCAAATAAATTAACTCAAGAGGAATTACTAAGATTTAAAAAAGATTTAAGCAGTGATGAAAGCGAAAAAGCTCAAACAAGGCTATTAGATTTCATTAAGAAGAGATACAGCGTGAAAAATGTCAATTTTGATTTAAAAGATATCTATGTAAAAAGACCAACTCAAATAAAGGCTATTGTTGTTGAAGAGGGGGGAACATTTAAAACCAAAGACGGCGAAGTATTTTTGCAAAAAGGAGACTTCCTTGTTAACGATAAAGATGGAGAAGTTTACGGTGTATCCCGTGAGAACTTTGAAGCCCGTTATGTAAAAGTTGAGAATCAAAAAGATGTTTATTTGACAAAAATTATTCCAACTATTGCGAAAAAAGAGGGTGATATGACCGAAGTTTGCCAGCTTATCGATATGGAAGATAAATATTCAATGTCTGCTGAAAGATTTGAACAAGGTTATTTACCTCTCGAAGACTTCATTTTAAATAACTGCAATTTCCAAGAAATAGAGGATTCTGCTTTACAAGAATTAGAATAACTTAAATAGAATTATAAAAAACCTTATGATTTAATATGAACCATAAGGTTTTTTTGTAATGAATGTTTAGCGTTGAATTTTCCCAAGCCAGTTTTAATTCTTTTTATCTGATTTTTGTGCAAACGTTAACAATTATCCGATTAAATTAAAAATTTTTATAAGAAAAATTGATTTTTTTAAAATTTTTAAAAAAATATCAACAAAATCACTTGACATATTGGGGGCGTTTAGGTTAATTGAAACTAGTCATTTTTAGAGCATAAAAAAAGCCTAT
>CANQBU010000161.1 GCA_947589615.1 uncultured Clostridia bacterium
TAAATGATTTGTCAAGAGGTTGCACTGTCGATGATATTGTAACAATGACAGCAGTTACCGTTTTACAAATAAACAAGGAGGATAAAAATGAAAATATTAGTGATTAATGCGGGGAGTTCTTCGTTAAAATTTCAATTGTTTAATATGGAAAACGAGGAAGTTATTGCGAAAGGAAATTGTGAAAAGATAGGGCTTGAAGGCTCATTTATCGGATATAAAACCACAGGTGATAAAAAAGAAGTAATGTATGATATGCCAAATCATACAGTTGCAATTCAAAAGGTATTTGAAGTTTTAACTGATAAAAATGAGGGTGTTATAAAGTCGGTAGACGAAATATCTGCTGTTGGACATAGATATGTTCAAGGTGGATGGCTTTTTGATAAGAGCGTTTTAATCACCGATGAAGTTCTGGATAAATTAGAGCAATTAACCGAGCTTTCTCCATTACATGCTCATGCAAATATGGCGGGTGTAAAGGGATGTTTGTCTGTGATGAAAAACACGCCGCAAGTGGCTGTTTTTGACACATCTTTTCATGCTACAATGCCTGCAAAAGCATATATGTATGGAATAAAATATGAGGATTATGAAAAATATCATATTAGAAAATATGGCTTTCACGGGACAAGTCATAGATATGTAAGTGCAGAATGTGCAAAAATGCTAGGTAAAAAACTAGAAGAATTGAAAATAATTACTGTTCATGTAGGTAACGGTTCGTCAATTACAGCCATTGATCATGGAAAAAGTGTAGATACAACAATGGGATTAACTCCGTTGGAGGGATTGATTATGGGAACAAGAGCAGGAGACATAGACGCTTCTGTGGTTAGTTATCTTGCGGACAAGAAGGGTATGAATGCCGGTGAAGTTATAAATTATCTTAATAAACAGTGCGGAATCATGGGCGTTAGTGGTGTTTCGAGTGATATGCGAGAGATAAACAACGCAATAAAGTCTGGAAATGAAAGAGCTAAATTGGCACTGGATATGTTAATTTACAGAGTGAAAAAATATATAGGTTCCTATATGGCTGTTTTGGGTGGAGCTGATGCTATTGTTTTCACAGGTGGAATCGGAGAAAATCAAGAAGATTTAAGAGAGCTTTCGCTTGAGGGTATGGAATATTGCGGTATTGAAATAGATAAAGAAAAAAATAATAATTTGCCACGAGGTGAAGCCGCAGAAATAAGTACTGAAAAATCAAAAGTTAAAGTATTTAGAATTCCTACAGATGAAGAAAAATTAATCGCCAGAGATACAATGGCAATAGTGGAAAAAAGATTTAATAAATAATACTAAAAATACTTGACAATCTAATTAAATTTAACTATAATTGTTAAGCATGAAGATATTTAAGGAGGAAAGATATGGCAGTTCCAAAGCATAAAGTTTCAAAAGAAAGAGGCAATAAGAGACATTCAGCAAACTCAGTTGCTGTTGCGCCAACATTGGTAGAGTGCCCAAAATGTCATGAAATGAAAAAACCTCACACAGTTTGCAAGAAGTGTGGGACATATAAAGGCGAAACCATTATAAAGCAAAAAGAAGAAACAAAATAATTTCAAAAAGTTCTTGTAAACATAAACAAGAACTTTTTTAATGGTTGCAAATACGATATAATGTATTTTGTTTACCAGACAAAATACAAGATAACATATAAATTATTTTTAAAAAACAATTGATTTTTTTATTTATATTTGCTATTATATATAAGTAATTCTATTTGAAGGTGAAAAAAGATGAAAGTTGTAGTTGATGCATATGGTGGAGATAATGCTCCACTCGAAATTGTTGAAGGTGTAAAACTTGCACTTGATGCAAATAAAGATTTGAAGATTGTTTTGTGCGGAAAACAAGAGGCACTAAAAAATTTAATTGTTGGTTATGAGGAGAAAATAGAGATTGTCGATGCAGATGAAATTATATTAAACGAGGATCATCCTACGCAGGCAATTAGACACAAGAAAAATTCTTCTCTTGTTAAAGCATATGATGTTTTAAAAGACAGAGAAGATGTAATAGGACTTGTTTCTGCCGGAAGCACAGGTGCGGTTCTCGCTGGTGCAATAATGAAAATCGGCAGAATACACGGAATTTCTAGACCAGCCCTTGCCCCAATCTTACCAACCAAGGAAAATTCGGACGTTATTATAATAGATAGCGGAGCAAATATTGATTGTAAACCAACCAATCTGTTGCATTTTGCTCTTATGGGATCCGCTTATTATTCCATTATATATAAAAATGATAATCCAAGAGTTGCTCTTTTAAATAATGGCACAGAGGAAGGAAAAGGTAATGAGCTTGTAAAAGAGAGTTATGAACTGTTAAAAAATGCACCTATCAATTTTATAGGGAATAAAGAGGGAAGAGATTTTATGAGTGGAGATATCGATGTTTTAGTCACCGATGGATTTGCCGGTAATGCTCTTTTAAAAGGAACGGAGGGTGCAGTTAGTGCAGTTTTATCTATTTTGAAGAAAAGTATTAAATCTCATTTTTTAAGTAAAATCGGCTATATCTTTATGCGTAAAACATTTAAGGAAATAAAAGGTAGAATTGATATTATAAATAAGCATGGAGGCTCTCCATTACTTGGCTGTAAAAAACTTGTCGTTAAAAACCATGGCTCATGTAAGCGAAAAAATATTAAGGCATCAATTGAACAGACAATTGTTTTATATGAAAATCAGTTAAATAAAAAAATTGAAGAAGCTTTGAAAAATTTGACTGTAGAGGAGCAAAATGCGTAATATTGGCTATGATTTCAAAAATAAATCATTATATAAAAAAGCTTTAACTCATTCTTCTAAATCAGAGAATAATTATGAAAGATTGGAATTCTTGGGAGATAGTATTCTTGATTTTTTGGTGGGAGAATATTTTTATCTTAATTGTGATGAGGCAGAAGGAAAACTTAGCGTGCATAGGAGCCACTTTGTTTCAGAAACATATTTGTCAAAAATTTTTGATGAGCTAAATCTTGAAAACGATGTTCTGATGGGTAAAAGTTATCAAGGAAAACTTTCTAGATCCATAAAGGGGGATGTAATTGAAGCTTTGCTTGCCGCGATATATTTAGATGGTGGCATTGAATGTGCAAGAAAATTTGTATTTGATAATTTTGACC
>CANQBU010000162.1 GCA_947589615.1 uncultured Clostridia bacterium
ATGTAAATACTACTAAGAAACACTATGCCGCCATAAGTGAAGATATGAGAAAAAATGTGGCAAATAAAGTTTTAATAAATGAAAATAATTAAATTTAAATGTATAATTTAGTTTATACTGCATAAGATAATAGTGTGAAGGAGATATGCTTCACATTTACAGAAAGGAGTTGGATTATATCAGTAACCAACTCTTTTTTGACTATTATGTAGCTATTATAAAAAAATAACATAATACATCTAAAAAAGAGCAATTTAATGCTCTTTTATTCTGCAATTTGTTCTAACATCCAATCACTATATACGCCATATCCTTTTGTTGGATCAGACACGAAAACATGTGTTACTGCACCAATTAATTTTCCATTTTGGATAATGGGTGAACCACTCATGCCTTGAACAATTCCCCCTGTCAATTCCAGTAATCTTTTATCGGTAACCCTTATTACTAAACTTTTATCGCAGGATTTTGATTGGTAATTAGCTTTTATGATTTCAATTTCATACTCTTCACTAATACCACTTATATTAGAAACAATTTTGGCCTTCCCTGGCTTGACGCTAAGCCTCCCGCCTAAACATATCGTCTTGTTTAAATCTATCACTTCTTCCAAATTTTCAATTTTTCCATAAATGCCAACGTCTGTGTTCTTTTCTATTTTCCCCTGTTTGTTTCTTTGCACAAACACACATCTTAATTCACCTGGTTTGTTTTTTGCTCCTTTTTCAATATTAATTAGCGAACAGTTGTAAATTTCCCCACTACTTATAGGTATAACATTTTTATCTTTGCCACTAGTTATAGCATGACCAAGTGCTGCAAACTGATGATCTTCTTTTTTTACAAATGTTAATGTTCCAATTCCCGATAAATCGTTTCTCACCCATATTCCTAGTTTTTTCTCTCCCTCTTTATTTTTTATTATAGGTAAAGTAGAAAATTTATCTTGATTATTGCGCTGAAATAAAATGCGAACATTGTCATTCTTTGTCGAACTTACAATATTTTGGACATCATCAATGCTTTCTATACTCTTACCATCTATTTCCTTTATTATATCACCGTTTTGTAGTTTTTTATTTTTTATAACAGTTAGGTCATCTATCATTGTATCACTTACAACCATAGCCCCATGTGAACGAACGGTTAAACCAATTGGCACACCTCCAATATACACCTCTTCTTCAGGCAACAGATTAACTTTGATTTTTTTTATAGGCAAAAAGCCAAACAATTTTACTATAATTTCCCCCTCTGTTTCTTTATTATCGGCAGTTTGCACTTCTTCTTGTAGAGAAACTTTAACAAGACGACCAAAAATGTTTTCCTTATTTGCTTTATCAACCTCGTCGTAACTTACATAAAAATTTTCAGGAAGAGATGCTATATTAAAAAATTTTATGTTTAACATACAAAGGCTTAGCCCCAGAAATACGCTCAAGACAATCAAAATCCTCCATCGTTTCACGACAATCCTCCCAAAAATAGACTAACTAAAAGTTAGTCTATTCATTTTTTTATATTTTATTCTTTAATTTAGAACGCATTTCATTTATTTGGTTTACAGCCATTGGAGTTATATCATTACCCACTATTAATTTAGAAATATTTTCATCAATTTCGTTGTCGCCCAAATGTTTTATCTCTGTTATAGTCCCAGTATCAAATTCCTTTTTTGAAACAACGTAATAATCATCGCCATAACAAGCGACTTGAGGAAGATGGGTGATGCAAATTATTTGAAAATGCTTTGTGATATTACTTAATTTTAAGCCCACCATCTTTCCTATCTCTCCACTTATCCCAGCATCAATTTCATCAAATATTAATGTTTCGGCCCCTTCCAACTCAGCAAAAATATTTTTTATGGCCAACATAAATCTGTTTAATTCTCCACCAGATGCCGTTTTGGATAGCGATTTAACCTCTTGCCCCTTGTTTGCCGAAAAAACAAATTCAACACCATCATATCCATTTGCGGTTATATTGTCGAGTCTAGTAAAATTCACATCAAATTTGCTGGATTTCATACCTAATTGACTCAACTCCTCGAGAAGCCTATCCCTTATTATATTAAAGACTTCCCTTCTTTTTATACTTAGTATGCCACAAATCTCTTCTAGGTCTGCTTCCGCCTTTTTCTTTGACTTCTGTAACTCCAGTAACAAGGTCTCGCTATTTTCAAGATTATCGTATTCTTCGGTTATTTTATTAAGATATGCTATAACGCTCTCAATTGTGCCACCATATTTTTTCTTTAATGATTTTATAAGATCTCTTCTTGTATCTAAAGTTTCATATTCTTTGTCATCAAAATATGTAGAGTCATAGATTTCTTTTAAAGTGTCACAAATGTCTTCAACCTCAATCATAACACTTTTAAGTCTTTCATTCAGTTCATCTATATTGTTAAATCCGCTTAAATTTGATAGAGCCGCAATTGAATTATGAATTTGAGTTACACAGGCAGAATTTCCTTCAATCAAATTATTTTCACATTCTGAAATTGCCAGTTTGATTTTTTCAGCATTTTCAATAATTTTCAATTTTTCTTCTACTTCCAAGTCCTCACCGATTGAAAGATTGGCATCGGATATTTCCTTAATCTGAAATTCTAAAAGAGATTTTTTTCTTTCTCTATCATATTCGTCTCCACCTAAAGAGTTTATTTTATTATTTATTTCCTTTAAAATATCAAATTTTTCTTTAACCTCTTCTTTAATCTTGTCAATTTCTTTTCCGCCGAATTTATCAAGCATTGCAAGATGATTTTTTGTCTTTAGCAATTCTATACTTTCATGCTGGGAATAACTGTCTACCAAAACTTTTCCTACTTCTTTTAAAACACCTTGAATTGTTGGAATACCATTAATCCTTATGCTTGTTTTACCTTCATTGCTTAATGTCCTTGATAAAACGATTTCTTCTCCCTCAAAACCCAAATCGGAAAGTTGATTTATTGTGGTTGTAGATAAACCAGAAAAAACTGCATCAACGCGCATTTCGTTTTCGCCATACCTTATTAATGTTTTATCCGCTTTATCCCCTAAAACAAAATTAAGAGC
>CANQBU010000163.1 GCA_947589615.1 uncultured Clostridia bacterium
CCTCTATCATATTTTGGTCGATAAGAACTTGGACGGCATAATCAGAATTAACTCGTCTAATATCTTCAATTTCCAATTTTGTTATTGGTTGCTTATACGCGATTATTGCTAAAGTTTCGAGGGCTGCCCTTGTCAATGATTTCTCTCGGATCGGATTCAAAACATCAGAAATACATGAAGCATAATCTGGGTTAGTTGATAACTGAACTTTATTTTTGTATTCAATTAAATGTATTCCACTTTCTCCTGATAATTGAGATTTCAATTCTTCAATAACTTTATCCATTTGCTTATTACTAACCTCAAGTTTTTCGGCAATAAACGTCTTCTCTATACCATCACCCGCAACAAATAAAATTGATAAAACAATATTTTTTAAATTTGATTTTATATCTATTTTTTCTTTTTCCATTTTATTCCTCGTTTGAAATTATATTAATTTGAGCAAAAATACCCACTTGTTCTATTCTTACTTTTTGCAATTTTAGCAATTCAAGAAGAGCAAGGAAAATATTTATCATTTCACTTTTTGTCATATCACTTAAAAATAAGTCCTCAAAAGGAAACCTTTTATGTTCCATAGCATAGTTGTTTATTGAAATTATTTTTTCTGCGACAGAGAATCTGTCTTTTACAATTTTTTTAGGTTCTTCCTTTTCTTTTCCTCTCGCCTCCTGTTTTGCAAGTAAATTAGCAAAAGCATCTAGTAACTTGTCCAAAACCAAATCTTTTAAAATTATCTTAACCTTTTCGGTCTCTTTGCCCGGAGAACGATACAATTTATTTATATCCTCTATTTCTCTTAGTCTTGCACCAGTTTCTTTAAATAATTCATATTCTCGCAAGCGTTGAAGTAAAAGCGCTTCACTGTCTTCTTCCTCGGGTTCATCTTCGGTTTCAACAGGTAAAAGTTGTTTTGATTTTATTTCAATAAGTGTTGCTGCCACTTTTATAAACTCACTTGCCCTATCCATATCAATATTGTCAATATCTTGCATATAACCCAAGTATTGTTCAGTGATATCCGCAAGTTTAACAGTCATTATATCTAATTTCGAATCCTTAATAAGGTGCAACAAAAGATCAAGAGGACCTTCAAAGTTCTCAAGTTTAAATCTTACATCATTATCAAGTTCAGAAGAATCATCTAATTGTTCTTCGTTAAAAGTCTTATCACCTTCAGTTTCTTGATTAAACATACCAATAAATTATACAATATATTTATTAAAAAATCAAGAACTTTTATCGAAGATACTAAATAAAGGGGAATTTTTCGACAAATTTCAAAATATTTCATCTTTTACTTTGTAAATATTTAAAATTTTGTTATTATATTTTATATGACCAAAAAAGCAAAAACCTTTTATTTATGTCTTATTTCTGTAGCATTAAGTTGTATTTTATTGCTCTTTTTCGCTATGTATGGACATGCCAAGCCTCCACAAATTAACGAATCGTTAACTTTAAATGCTACCGATATTTCTTTATACGTCAATGAATTTAAAACTAATTTTTATCAAGTATCCAATTCAGAAGCAAAAATTGAATTTGAATATGATGAAACTTTTGTTCATGTCGATAAAGATAAAATACAAGGATTAAAGGCAGGCAAAAGCGAAGTGGTTATAAAAGCATCGTTAAATGATATCACTGAACAAACACATTTTACTGTAACAATTTATAATAAATCATACACTTATGAAATAGTAATTATTGATAGTTGCTCTTTTGAAAACGGCTGCTTATATAAAGAAGGCGAATTTTGTTTATTCGATATAAACATTTTTGATACAAGTGGTAATTTGGTAGAGGAACCCAATTTGGTATTTACATCCGATAAAGATTTTATTTTAACACAAGAATTTGGTTATTATCAGCTTAAATGTGACTCTGAATGCATCATTCATGTTTCGACTGATTTTGGTTATGAATTTGATATAAATTATAAAATAATGCCATCACAAGGATGACATTTTTTATTACCATTTTGTTATAATCTTGTCATAGAAATCTTTTATAGACACTTTCTCAAGTTTTTCATTTAAAATTAATTCGATTTCCTTAACAATATTCCCTTCTTTTGAAATATATACTTTCCCAACTACTGAGCCTATGTCTTTAGGAGCGGTAACTTTGTTTGGGCATTCGATAGTGATTTCATAATTTGCACTGTCTCCTTTTTTAACAACGGTGTTGAAGCTTTCTTTTGCAAATACATCTATTTTTTCAACTTTACCTTTATTGACAGCGACCGATGTTATTGGGCTATCTGTTTTTACAATATCTTTGTTTTCAAAATTTGCAAATCCATAATTAAAAAGTTTTGAACATTCGTTAAATCTAGTTTGGCTGTTTGGTGCGCCGATTATAACTGAAATTAGTTTCATATTATTTCTTTTTGCAGATGCGGAAAGGCAACAACCCGCCTCGTTAGTTGAACCGGTTTTACCACCATCACAACCATCATAATATCTTACAAGCCTGTTAGTATTAACAATTCCTGTTTTTCTTCCAGATGGGTGAACAACTTCATCCATCCAAATTGTGCAATATTTGTGATATAATTCGTAATCACTTACTTCCCTCAATACTATGGCACAATCTCTAGCACATGAATATTGCTCAGGAGCAGGAAGACCAGTGCAGTTTGAATAATGAGTATCATTCATCCCCAACTCCTTTGCTTTCTCGTTCATTTTATTGACAAATATTTTTTCGCTTCCACTGATATGCTCAGCAAGAGCTACCGATGCATCATTTGCAGAAGCAATAATAACACTTTTTAACAACACACCAACACTATACTGCACATAAGGATCAATAAAAACTTGACTGCCCCCCATTCCCGAAGCATTTTCTGTTGTAGTAATCATTGTTTCTTCTGTAAGGTTCCCGTTATCTATCTCTTCAAGCGTCAAAAGTATTGTCATCATTTTGACCATGCTTGCAACGGGCAAATGCTCAGTCGAAGCCTTTTCATACATGATTGTCCCGCTTGCCG
>CANQBU010000164.1 GCA_947589615.1 uncultured Clostridia bacterium
GAAAAGGCTATCAAAGAGGCAGAAGCTCACGCCGAAGAAGACAAGAAGAGAAAAGAGCTTGTTGAAACAAAGAACCAAGCCGATAACTTAGTTTATGGACTTGAGAAAGTTCTTAAAGAAAACGGAGATAAATTCACTGAAGAAGACAAGAAAAAACTTGAAGAAGCAATCGAAAAGGCAAAGAAAGACTTTGAAAGTGATGACATCGAAGTAGTTAAGAAAGCAATTGATGAACTTACAAACGTATCAAACGGCGTTGTAACAAAGATGTATCAAGCCGCTCCAAATGCTAACCCTCAACAAGAAGAACAAAATCACGAAGTTCACACTGAAGAAAAGCCTCAAGAAGATGACACAGTGGTTACTGGAGAAGCAACAACAGAGGAAGAGCCACATGAAGATGGCGAAACTGTTGTAACAGAAGACGACACTGATGACGGTGAGGGCGAGCCTCAATCATTCGATGATGACAACGATGATGATGTTATTGTTGAAAAACACCCAGAAGGTCAAGATGATGATCAAGATGATGGTGAAGATACTGATGGAGAAGGCGACGACGATACAGATCCTGAAGATAAATAAACTTTAAAATTTAAAGAGGATAAAGATGGCAGATAAAGATTATTATTCAATTTTAGGAGTCAATAAGGATGCCGGCGAAGATGAAATTAAATCTGCTTATCGCAGACTTGCAAAAAAATATCACCCGGACTTAAACAAAACCGAAGAGGCCGCAAATAAATTTAAAGAAATTAATGAGGCCTACGAAGTGCTTGGAAATCCTCAAAAGCGGGCAAATTATGACCAGTTTGGAACTGCCGAAGGTAACCCCTTCGGCGGCGGTCAGACTGGCGGTGGAGGTTTTAAGGACTTTTTCAGCGGTGGTTTTTCGGATATATTTTCTGATATTTTCTCCGCTTTTGGCGGTGGAAACGGCGGCGGTCAAAGAAGGGGCAGTGATATAAACATTGCCACAACTCTTGAATTTGAAGAGGCATGCTTTGGCTGTGAAAAAACTATATCAATAAATAAAGTTGAAAAATGCTCATCTTGTAAGGGAACGGGTGCTAAAAATGGAAAAGAATTTACCGTTTGCCGCGACTGTAACGGAACGGGACGTGTCCGTTATCAACAAAACACCATTTTCGGAACAACAATACGTGAGTCAGTTTGTCCAAAATGTAATGGCAGCGGTAAAATTATAAAGGAAAAATGTCCGGATTGTAACGGAAAAGGCGAAAAGAAGGTTACAAAAAATCTTAAAATCAAATTTCCTGCCGGCATTGATAATGGTCAAACCCTAAAAATGTGTGGTGAGGGCAATTCGCCAAGTGGCGCAAATGTAAAAGGCGACTTAAACATTAAAGTCACTGTAAAACCACATAAAATTTTAGTTAGGAAAAACTTTGACCTTTACCTTGACCTGTATGTGCCTTTCACAACCGCAATACTCGGCGGGAAAGTGGAAATCCCAACATTAAACGGAAATTACACCTTAAATATACCTGAATTAACTTCAAGCGGAACTCTTATGCGAATTAAAAACAAGGGAGTAAAGATTTTGAATAAGGAAGGATATGGAGATTTGCTTGTTACAATCAAAGCGGAAGTTCCAAAAAACCTTGATAAAGATACAAGGGCAAAATTAACCGATCTTGCACAGAAGATAGGGGACAATTCCTATACTAAATATACGAGTTTTTTAAAGAACATGAAGTGACATTATGGCAAAATTTGCCGTTAGTCATTGATACAAAAAGACTGGATAAAAATCCAGTCTTTTTTGTATTTAAGGCAAAAATTTATTAAAAATGGCGTTTTTTTGTAAAAAAACATAAAATTTATGTTAAATTTGATAAATTATTTAGTTTTTAGACAGAATTGAGACTAAGGAAAGAAGGGTAATTACTGCTGTGTCACATCTTAAAATTCTTTTTCCAAGCGAAATTGTAGTGCAATATTTTTCAAGAAAATTTGCTTCATTTTGTGAAAAGCCACCTTCATTTCCGACAATCAAGGCAATATTTTGTCTGTTCTCAAGTATCTTGCTGTCAAAAGGTGTGTCGCTGTTTTCGTAGGCAAAAATAACGAGGTCAAAGGTCTTTAACATGTCGGGGATTTGCTGCAATTTTATTGGTGATGTGACCTCAACAAGCTTTGACCTTTCACATTGTTTGCAGGCGGTCATAACTTGCATTTCCACTCGTTCCTTTTTTATATCTTTTATCATTGTGTATTCGCTTGTAAAAGGGATAATTTTGTTCACTCCCAACTCAATGCTTTTTGCAATAATGTTGTCAAAATAGTCCTTTTTAGGCAACATTTGAAAAAGGACAATATTCCTTTTTGGCAGAGAAGGACACAAAATTTTATCTAAAACTGTTAAAATGCAATCATTTTTGTTAAATTTTTGTATTTTGCAGTGGTAATCGTATTCGTCGTTTGTATTTGCGATGACTTCGTCACCTTCATTAAGTCGTAAAACTTTTTTTGCATGTAAAAACTCTTGTCCGCTTAAAATTATATTTTCCCCTTGGAAAGTTCCAAAAAATCTTTTCATTTTTTTCCTCTAATATTAAGTATATCAAATAAATTTGATTTTGTAAACTTAACAAAAGGTTTTAAATTTTATTCTTGAAAACTTAGCAACGATTAAATAGTTTATTGAAATAAATTCCCGCCATAAAATATACTGCACACTTTGGCAAAGAAAGATTTATACAATCATTTTGTGGTGGACATGATGACTGCAAAGGGGTGCAAGGACATTGCGGAAAAGATGGTGGGCATTGTGGCTGTGGTGGACAAGGTTGAGGACATGGTTGAGGTGGAAAACCTCCCAAATTATTAAAACAATAATTGTTCCATGGATTTGTCCAAACGGAATTACAACAATTACTGCAATTTTTCCAAACAGAGCAATTCATTTTTTACCTCCCGTAATTTCTATTTTTTTAATATGATTAATAAAATATAATATGAAAAATTCAATTATG
>CANQBU010000165.1 GCA_947589615.1 uncultured Clostridia bacterium
CTTTTAAAAATGTGGTATTATATATCAGAATTTATCTATTTGCAGTAAATTTGCAAAAAATCATCGATAAAGGAAGGACTTGAAATGAAAAATGACAAAATAAGAAATATTGCAATTATCGCCCATGTAGACCATGGCAAAACTTCGCTGGTAAACGAACTTTTAAAACAGGGAAGCGTTTTTCGAGATAATCAAGTTGTTGAAGATAGGGTTATGGACTCAAACGCCCTTGAAAGGGAAAGAGGAATTACAATTTTATCAAAGAATTGCTCTTGCATTTATAATGACGTAAAAATAAATATCATCGACACCCCCGGACATGCCGATTTTGGCGGCGAGGTTGAACGCGTGCTTAAAATGGTTGACGGAGTTTTGCTTGTAGTTGATGCTTTTGAGGGGCCAATGCCTCAAACACGATTTGTTCTCGAAAAGGCACTTGCATTAAAGTTAAAGGTCATAGTTGTCATAAACAAAATTGATAGACCCGATTCAAGAATAAAAGAAGTTGTTGATGAAGTGCTTGAACTGTTTTTGGAACTCGATGCCGATGATGACCAGTTAAATTCGCCATTTATTTTTGCATCGGCAAGACAGGGCACAGCAAGTGAAAACGAGAATGAAAGCGGGAAGGATATGAAGCCACTTTTCCAGAAGATTATCGATTATATTCCTGCTCCTGAAGGCGATGAAAACGCTCCTCTTCAAATGCTTGTATCTTCTGCCGAACATAATGACTATGTGGGCAAACTTGCCGTTGGGAAGATTTCACGCGGAAGTATTGCAGTTGGGCAGAATGTAACATTATGTAACTACCATGATGAGAAGAAGATTATTAGGTCAAAAGTTGTAAGTCTCTTCGTCTTTGAAGGTCTTAAGAAAGTCCCTGTCGAAAAAGCGGAAGTGGGGGAAATAGTTTGCGTTGCTGGCCTTGAAGGAATTCAAATTGGCGACACAATCTGCGATAATGCTCAAATTGAGCCTATTGAATTTGTAAAGATTGCCGAGCCAAGCGTAGAGATGACATTTATGGTTAATGACAGCCCTTTTGCCGGCAAGGAAGGAAAATTTGTAACTTCTAGACATTTAAGGGATAGACTATATAAGGAGGCGGTTAAGGACTTGTCATTAAGAGTTTCTGACGGCCAAACTGCCGAACAATTCGTTGTCGGCGGAAGAGGTGAAATGCACCTTTCTATTTTAATTGAAAATATGCGAAGAGATGGTTATGAATTTCAAGTTTCAATGCCAAAAGTGCTTTTAAAGGAAATAGACGGCGTAAAGTGCGAGCCTATTGACCAATTAATCCTCGATGTCCCTGAAGATTGCACGGGAATAGTTATGCAGAAGATGGGGATAAGAAAGGGCGAGCTCGTTCAAATGGCCCCTCATGGGAACAGAATAAAAATGGAATTTTTAATTCCTTCAAGAGGACTGTTTGGCTTTAAGAGCGAACTTTTGACTGATACTCGCGGCGAAGGAGTTATAAATTCAATTTTCTATGATTACCAGCCTTGGAAGGGCGAAATAAAGAGAAGGGAATATGGCTCATTAATCGCCCATGAAGACGGCGAAACGATTGTTTATGGACTTTACAATGCACAGGAACGCGGCGAATTGTTTGTCGGTCCCGGCGTAAATGTCTATGCAGGAATGGTTGTGGGCTCTAATCCAAAGGGTGGCGATATAGTAGTCAATGTCTGCAAGAAAAAACACCTTTCAAATATGAGAGCGTCAGGCTCTGATGAAGCGTTAAGATTGACCCCTGCTCGAAAGATGAGCCTTGAAGATGATATCGAATTTCTGGCTGACGATGAAATTCTAGAAGTAACTCCAAAGAGTTTAAGAATAAGAAAGATTATCCTTGACCATAACCTCCGAAATAGGGAGCGAGGCAAACTCTTGAGAGGGGAAATATAGAAAGCCTAAGATAGACGAAGAATGCCTATGAAAATTTATATAATTGATTTTAAAAAGGTGACATAATTTATATGTTCATCTTTTTTGTTGCTTTTTCCAATGTCTTTTAAATACGCTTGGAAAGATTGTTTTCTCCACAAAATGACTGTCTTTAATAAATTATACCAAGGAAAAAAGAGAAACAATAAAGGGAAAATTTTATCAATTTCAACAAAGTGCTAAAATTTAAAATGCGAAGTTGATTATTAAATCCCTATGCGTGAAAAATTAAGAATGTCGGAAGAAAATTCTTTCTACATTTTTATTTTACTGGACAATTTTAATTTAAAATGGTATATTAAGAATATGAAATTTGACTTAAACAGTTTAAACGAACAACAGCTTGCCCCTTTAAAGGAAGTTGACGGGGCAATATTAGTTACTGCAGGTGCGGGATCGGGGAAAACGAGGCTCCTCACACATAGAGTGGCATATCTTATAAAGGAATGCGGGGTTGACCCATATCGTATCCTTGCGATAACCTTTACGAACAAAGCCGCCGGCGAAATGAAGGAAAGGATAATGAGCATGGTCGACGGCGCTGAACGCGTTTGGATTTCGACATTTCACTCAATGTGTGCAAAGATTTTGAGAATGGATATTGCCAAATTGCCGCCTTTTACCAAGGATTTTTCCATTTACAGTGAAAGTGACAGTGATAAAGCCATAAAAGAGGTTTTGGCTGAAAATGGAATAAATAATGACGACAGGGTGAAGAAATCGCTTTCCTATCATCTTTCAAACTGGAAAAATGGAAATCAAAAATTAAGCGAATATATCGCTACGCATGAAGATGAAGATGATATAAATAAGATTGGAAAATTAATCAGGGCGTATCAAAGTAAACTTGAAAAGAATAACGCCTTGGATTTTGACGACCTTTTGACAAAAACGGTTGAATTATTTGAAAAAAATCAGGAAGTTTTAGACTATTATGCAGGGCGCTTTGAGTATATTTTGGTTGATGAATTTCAAGACACAAATCTTGTTCAATATAAACTTGTAAAAATGCTTGCAAGCGTGCATAAAAATGTTTT
>CANQBU010000166.1 GCA_947589615.1 uncultured Clostridia bacterium
GCTTACGCATTAATCCAGGACGTCCCGGTCGGGCCATATTAGTTGTATTATTTTCATTAATTTTTTATCTTTATGGCCGGCCATTCGCCTTCCTCCCAAGTAAGTCTCATAACGTATCCCGGGTAGGCCACCAAGCACAACTTTAGGGGTGTTTTTTTATTGCCACGGGATTCGGCAGATTTCATCTGCATGCTTACGCATTAACCCAGGACGTCCCGGTCGGGACATATTATATTCCAATATAATCCCCGCTTTATTACAAGTTTTCCCTTTGATTTTTTATTTCATTAAAAACAATTCCAAAATTTTACCATTTTAGTATGACTTAGTCGAGTGTCATATAAGAAAAAACGCCTAAAATCATGTTTTTTAAGCGTTTTTTAATTAATTTTACATTGTTTTCTTTAAATTATCTTATTACAACATTTTCTTCACCAAGCAAACCTGTTAGTTCATTTGTCAAATAGTTGTTGACTTCAACCCTTATATTAAATGAAAATGCCGAACCACTTTCCGTGCATTTTATAATAATCTGAGTATTACCCGGATAACTTGATGCAATAGATTTAACCTTGTTATATATTATCGGATCCTTCGTGTTGAATCTTAAATAAACTTTTACATTTGAATCAACCTTTTTTTCGTCTTTATCCCATGGTATTATTGCCTCAGCAACTACGCATGGCGATTTCCCATCTCTTATAGATATTTTTCCTTTTACAGTAACAAGTCCATCTTCAACAGCAATATCTTTGAATTTATTATATAATTTACTAAATAACATCACATCAAAAGTTCCATAAAGGTCTTCAATAGTTAAAAATGCCATATTACCAGACTTTGTCATTATCTTTTTAACCGATTTAATTATACCTCCGCCTATAACTGCCTGTCCATCTTTAACAAAATTGTTATCTTCCTCTGTTTTTTCCTCAAACTCATCTTCTTCATTTTCCACTTGATAAGAATAATCACTTTGGACGTTATCTTCATCACCTTCTTCGCCGTAATCATTACTTGAAACGTCCTCTGGAATCATCTCTGAGGTAAAGTTGAATTTTTCATATTTATCAAGATAATCATCAAGTGGGTGACCAGAAATATATATTCCAACAAACTCTTTTTCATATTTTAAAAGCGTTTCTTTATTGAATTCCTTAATATCAGGAAATTCAATATTATTTACAACCTTTGTTTCTTCTGCAAATGTATCAAAGAATGAATATTGTCCGCTCGCTTTTGCTTTTCTATCTGATGCAACAAGTTCCATGAATTTTGGAAATACTTCCAAAAGTTGCGACCTTGGATGGCCAAAACAATCAAATGCACCGCTCAATATCAAAGCCTCCATGGATTTTCTATTTAATGTATTTGCGGTAACTCTTCTTAAAAAGTCCTCAAAACTTTTAAATTCTCCGTTTGCATCTCTCTCTTCAACAATGCTGTCGATAAGACCAGTCCCTACATGTTTTAAAGCACCAAGTCCGAATCTCATGTTTCCATTTTCAACCTTAAATTCTGTATAAGATTTATTAATATCAGGTGGATAAACAGTAAATCCTTCAATTCTTGCGTAATTTGTGTATTTTTTTACTGCATCTGCATTTGAAATTCTGTTATTTAAAACTGCCGTCAAATATTCTATTTCATAGTGGACTTTTAAATAACCTGTTTGATAGGATACATATGCATAAGCCGCAGCATGAGATTTATTAAATGCGTATCCTGCAAATTTCGCCATTTGTTCAAATACTCTCTCCGCAACAGCCTCATCGTGTCCAAGAGCAAGTGCACCGGGAATTGGATTAAGTTTACCTTCAGGGTCAACCCAACCATGAATAAACTTTTTCTTCTCAGGTGGCAATTTCTCAGGCTTTTTCTTACTCATAATACGGCGCACGTTATCAGCACCGCCCAAACTAAATCCTGCCATAACCTGAAATATTTTCATAACTTGTTCCTGATAGACTATACAGCCATAGGAATTATTCAAAATTGGCTCAAGGCATGGATCTTCATATGTTATTTGGTCGGGATATTTTTTACCTTTTATGAATTTTGGAATAAAGTCCATTGGTCCCGGTCTGAACAATGATATTCCCGCGATAATATCTTCAAGGCTGGTCGGCTGAAGGTCTTTCATAAACTTCTTCATGCCCCCACCTTCAAGCTGGAATACTGCCTCTGTATTTCCCGAGCTTATAAGCTTAAACACTTCAGGGTCATCATATGACATTTTAGTGAAATCTATATCAACGCCATGTATTTCTTTTATGTATTTTAACGCCTTGTGTATATCGGTTAATGTCCTAAGTCCCAGAAAGTCCATTTTTAAAAGCCCAAGATGTTCAAGTTCATTCATATCAAATTGTGTGATCTCATCTTCTCCGCTTTTTGCCATTGGAACATGCTCAAATACGGGATCTGGAGCAATTAAAACTCCGGCAGCATGCATTGATACATTTCTAGGAACGCCTTCGAGTTTTATCGCCATGTCAACAATTCTCTTGATTTGATCATCTTCTTCATACATTTTCCTCAGTTCTGGAATTATGTATTTTTCATCGTCGGGATTCCCTGTAACTCCAAAGTAATATTTTAAAACAGGAGGTTTATGTGTTGGCTTTCCTGGAATTTCCTTGGTTATTTTATCTACTTCGGAATATGGAAATCTTAACACTCTGGCTACATCTTTTATAGCATTTTTCGCTTGCATATTTCCAAATGTAACAATATTGGAAACATGATCTCTTCCATATCTTCGTTTTGCATATTCTATAACTTCTCCACGCCTATCCATACAAAAGTCAACATCGAAGTCAGGCATTGATACACGCTCTGGATTGATGAATCTATCAAAGAATAAATCATATTTCATAGGATCTACCTGGGTAATCCCGGTGGTATAAGCAACCAAACTGCCCGCTCCAGAACCTCTCCCCGGCCCTACCGGAATATCATTTTGTCTTGCAAAGTTAATGTAG
>CANQBU010000167.1 GCA_947589615.1 uncultured Clostridia bacterium
ATCAAAGTTATAATGATCCTTAAATAAAGCAAGCAGGATCGCACTTACACCAAGAGATGCTCCAGTGTGACCACTTCCTGCATTTGAAATTGATTGCGCCGTTAACGATCTTACATAATTTAAAGTTTTTTCAGCTATTTTCATATAATTCCCCCATCATTTTTATAATTTTATCAACCGCTTTATCAGTTTGACAATCTTCTATTTCAATAATGCTATCACAATGCGAGCAAAAAAAAGTATTTCTGTTTTCATATACAATTTTATTCGTAACCTTATCCACCTTATCTTCAGGCAAAAGAAGATATATAATCAGCGACTTATTGAATATCTCATGGTTATCTTTGAAAAGGTCATAATTCATTGTAAGAACCGTATTATAATAGTCAACACACTGTTTCAAAACCGCTCTTTCTCTTCTCTTGAAATATTCAATCCCGCACTTTTCCAAAACTTCCTTCGGACTCATTAAGTCATAAACTATTAAGTCGTAACAATCGGCATATTGCATATCCATTTTATTAGCAAGCCGCTCGCAGACACTTTTGCTGAAATTATAATTTAGTGACACTATCATTATATTGATTAATTCTTTATTCATAGGTTTATTTTAGCATATTTTTCTATTTAATTCAATCAAATTTTCTACCTTTTATATAATAGATTTTTTTTGGGGTCATAAAAAGGACTTTTCCAAACAATAAAAACCAAAATCATTTCTAATGTTAAAATTATAACGAGATAATTGGGTTTTCTTGTAGCTTTTGCAAATTCAACCCCATTATTATAAATTCTCATGACAAAATTCCCTTCATTTGCAGTTGATGCAATTTTTATTTGCATATCAGACAATCTTTCAACAACTTCAATGCTTGGCAAGATTGAAGACCTGTCAGCACATGAAAGAATTGCAATTTGAGGATTTACAAATTCCAAAAATTTTTGACTTGATGAGGTTTTTGAGCCATGATGACCTACTTTTAATACATCAGCCTTTAACTCATCGCCATATTTATCGATCATTTCATCTTCCACTTTACTCTCGGCATCGCCCATAAAAAGAAAACTTTTTGTCTTATAAGTAATTTTAAATATAATGCTATAATTATTTTCATTTGAATAATATTTGCTCTTTAACTGCAAAAATTCAATTTCACATTCTCCAAAACTCATAGTATCGAGTTCATCGGCAAACGTCATCGCAATTTCATAATCGATTGCATATCTTATCGCTTCATTATAAGTTACCCCAGAAGAAACACTGTAATTTTTATCTATCATTGAATTTTCTTCCTCATATTTAGAATATTGTATGGGGCGAATAATATTTTTAACATTAAACTTTTTCATCAATGAAACTGCGTTACCAGTATGATCTTCATCACTATGAGTTAACACTAAATAATCTATTGTATCTATTTTTTCATAATAAAAATATTGCTTTATGTAAGACTCAACCCTGTCCCCATATCGTGCAGAACCGGTGTCCACCATAAGCGTTTCATTTGTCGGCAAGTGTATCAGATATGCATCTCCGTTTTCAACATCTATCACATGCACTTGAAATGGATCACCTACATAATCTTTTGCATAAATTATCTTTTCAAAATACACTGTACCATCACATAAACAAAACAATACGACAAATAAAGCTATACAAAAAATAGTAAAAGTTAATTTTACATAAAAATCTCTTCTTTTGTAAAACGGATTTTCTAAAAATTTCCTTAATTTGTATTTTAGCCTTTGTCCCATTACATTATAAATGTTATATCCTTATTTCTCTCTGTTTTTACTTTTTTTCTTCTGCTAAAAATTTCCATGATCTGAGGCATAGCATCAACTGTGGCTTTATACCCTTCTTCTATCATCTCTTCCATACCATCAGTCTTTGTGGACTTAAATCTTTTGGTTTCTGGAGCGATTACAAGGTCTGAATTTACATAACCTCTAAGGGCATTACTTCTCATTAGTATTCTAATAGAACAGGAAACAACATCTAAGAATTTTACACTATCAGTCCCATAGGTTCGCGATTTATTTACGTCTACAGATATAACGTAGTCACAACCAAAATATTTTGGAATGTCGGCAGGAATTGTGTTTTGCAGTCCTCCGTCACACAAAATCATATCATCATATAATACAGGTTGAAAAATTCCAGGAACGGCGCAACTGCCCATAACCGCTTTAGCCAAGTTTCCTTTTGCAAAACAAATTTCTTTAGTGCTTTTTATATCAACAGCAACTGCAGCAAATGGTTTCTTTAAATCTTCAATATTAATATCTCCAAGATTACTAATTATGATTTCACCCACACCGTCTATTTTTGAAGGAGTAAAGGGAATTATATTTTTTCTTATATCTTTCTCTTTTACATTTTTTATGACATCATACATCTGCTTAAAAGTATATCCTGCCGAATAAAATGCTCCAGCAAGACTTCCTGCACTTGTCCCGGCAATGAAATCAAAATCAATTCCAAACTGCTCAAACGCTTTAATTGCGCCTAAATGACAAAAGCCTCTTGTTCCACCGCCGCCAAATGCAACACCTACTTTTACTTTCTTACCAAACATAACATTTCCTCTTATTTAATAATTATTATAGTCAAATAAAATTAAAAAGCAAATATATTAAATTTTTTACAAAAAAAACTTGATTTTTCTTTGATATACTGCTATAATAGATGTGTTAATAAGGCCTCTTGGTCAAGCGGTTAAGACGCTGCCCTCTCACGGCAGAATCAGGAGTTCGATTCTCCTAGAGGCTACCATAAAGACAGATTTTCTGTCTTTTTTTAATTATTTTTATGCAAGAAGCATAAAAAAACCTAATTATGATTAATTTAACCATAAATAGGCTTTTAATATAACTTATGCAAGCCAAGTGAGGGCTTTTGGGAAATACTTTCCGCTAATTAATACCCACTTATCTAAATTGGTTGG
>CANQBU010000168.1 GCA_947589615.1 uncultured Clostridia bacterium
ATCGCCTTGCTTCAAAAGAAGCAGTCAGCATTATACCTTTTCATGTGGCAGATGAAGAAATATCCGATGATGTGAAGTAAAACATTTCAATTAGCCCATTTTCTCCGCAAACCTTTGCAAGACGTGGAATTGTGGCAAATTGTTTATAAAGTTTTAAAATTTTCTTTGCGATAATTCTTTGTGAAGAATTAATACTTGCAATTGAAGCATTTAGGCGTGTTTCATCTTGCGAAATCATAAGCTCAAGGGCAACACCACTTATCTGTCTTGTTAAATTTTCACCACTTAAAAGGTCGTTAACGCCACTAATTGTTGAAAATTCGTCTAGCAATTGTTTCTCTTCGCTTTCTATACCATTTGGCAATGTTTCACTTTGGAGGTATTTAGGCTCACTTGCCCCCTGCCTGTAAACCAAAACCTTGCCAGGACACAATCCTTCATCTTCCAAATTATCAAGGTCGACTGAGCCATCTTCGACACTAAGCACGCCCAGTGACAACCTATTTATAAATTCATGTTTTCTATTCTTAACGGCGTTAAATGCGCGTTGAACAGGAATAAGTCTTTCGATAACACTTGTTCCCCAGAAGCAGCCCGGTTGTGATATGCTTGTTTGTTTTATAAAAGGAAAATCCCTCTCATTTCCATCACCACATTTATATGGCAATGCCCCGTCATAGACAAGTTTTTCGCCGGCAACTATTATCAATCTTCCTTCTGGATAATCTGAAGAAGGTTTGCAATATTTTTCGATAACTACAGCACTGTCTTCTTTTACATTTTCAACCATTTTAGGTGCTGTGCCGTTAAAGCCAAGCCCGCCAACGCCGTTTGTTACATTATCCAGTGAAAAGGTGCTGACCTTGCCGCCTTGAACATCGACGCCATACATATTTTTTATTTGCGATACAGTATATGCTTTGGCATGGATAATGCTTTGGCAGTCTTCAATTTCCTCACAAAGGCAGGAATCGGGATAAATTTCAAAGGGGCTTACCACCGAGATTTCAACATCGCCGCTTCTTATTTTATTTCCCTTCTCATCATTTGCGACAACTTGCCCGAGCGAAGAATTCCAATCCACTTTATAGAAAGCCGTTCCGCAAACCTCCGACCATTTAATAGCCTGATTTATCTTTTCATCTAAATCTAGTTTATTTTTAACTGAATTATAAATCTTTTTTGAAAGTTTTGCCGATTGTTTATCCCTCTCATCATTTGTTACAGGAATTATGTTTATATCGGGCTTAATTTTGGATAATTTAGCAAATCTAACATCAAAAATGGGTGCAATATGATTAAAAACCTCCCTTTCTTGCCAAAAATACTGCCTGTCGTTTTCTTCAAGTTTGCCACCATAACCAATATTACAATATTGATTACCCATAAGAAAGTTCATATTTATTTGCCAAATAAGGTCAAAACTCTTTCTCTGTTCCGCCCTTGATTTAAAGTCATCAATGACTTCCTTAACTAAAATTTCCTCTTTACTTTTCATTTTCTCTCCTTAATCTTTTATTTAATTTAAAAGGGCTTTCAATCCCCCTTGGAACTTGCATCTTAGCAATGCACTCATACATTCCCTTTAAACATTCCTCACAAAAACACAAATCTCGCTTTATCACTCCCTTTGTCGAAAAACTGTATTTCGCAATGTTTGGACAGCCATAGAAATCGCATTTTGTAAAATGTTTACATTCATTCAATTCCATCATTATCCTCCCTAAGTAGTTGTTCAAGAAATTTCTTTTCTTGCAGAAGTTTTTCATCAGACATTGAAAGCACTTCTTCTTCGTAAGTCTTATAATACTTGTCAAAAAGCACTTTTACTGCGGCAATGTCGGGACTGTAATGCTTTTTGGTTACCTTCTTTTTTGAAAGTTTAAGTTCGCCATCTTCATTAAAGGTGTATTCCTCAATAATTTCGTTTGCACTATATCCCAAAGCCTTCTTTAAAAGTGCCTTTTTAATCTTGTCCTCTTCCTCCACAATTTCATCTCCCAACAACCAATGCCACTATTATAAAAGAGGAAAAATGCGATTTTCAATGTTTGATGACATTTTTTTTGAAATTTGTAACATTTATTTTGCAAATTGCTAAACTGATATTGTAGAGGTCGTCATGGAAAAACTACTTGAATTTAACAACGTCAAATACTTCTATCAAACTAAAGAAAGTGAAATTTGCGCTCTTGAAAATGTCAACTTTGATGTCGAGGATAATTCTTTTACAACACTAGTTGGCCCAAGCGGCTGCGGAAAAACAACAATACTTTCCCTAATCGCAGGTCTGCTTTCGCCCTCAAGCGGTGAAATCCTTTTGCAAGGAAAACCCATCCAAAAACAAGATGACCGCATCGGTTATATGTTTCAAAGGGACCATTTATTCGAGTGGAGAACTATTTGGCAAAACATAATTTTGGGTTTAGAGGTGAAAAAACTGAAAAAAGATGCCCAAAAACTTGCTTTTGCCGAAGAATTACTAAAAAAGTATGACCTTTACAACTTTAAAAACAAAAAGCCTCGCGAATTAAGTGGAGGTATGCGCCAGCGTGTCGCCCTGATTAGAACTCTTGTGCTTGAACCGACTCTGTTACTCCTTGATGAGCCATTCTCAGCACTCGACTATCAAACACGAATGAAGGTTTGCGATGATGTTTATGATATAATTAAAAATGAAAAAAAGACTGCCCTACTTGTCACGCATGACATTTCTGAGGCAATCTCGATGTCAGATAAAATCATTATACTATCCAAACGTCCATCCTCCGTAAAAGATGTTTTGACATTATCGCTGACCGGCAACTCTCCACTTGAGAAGCGTGAGGACCAAAGTTTTGGCAGTTACTTTGAAATAATTTGGAGAAAACTGGTATAATGAAAAATAAAAATATTAACTTCTCTAAGGCTAGAAAATTATACCTAAAAAGAA
>CANQBU010000169.1 GCA_947589615.1 uncultured Clostridia bacterium
CATAGTGAACTTTTGTTGTTGAATAAGTCCAATTATTTGTGAAATATTTTGCTTGTTCTGCATTTTCAATTTCATAGAAGTTGCAGCTTAAAATTCTGTGATCGCCCGTGATTGTGGTGTAATCATCACCCGCTTGATAGTTTCCATTGCCATCATTTTTTGTCCAATAAACTTTTGCTTCGTTGAAAAGGGCTTTCAATTTCTCTCCCTCAGAAACGGCTGTTCCCAAGCTTGTGTCACCATCAAAAATTTCAAATGTGACTTTTTTAACATCGCCAATTTTTATCTCATCAAAATTAAAGATTACTGACGTGTCAATTGTGTGCGTTCCTTGTGCTTCGGCGGGTGTCCACCAGTTTGTCAAACTTGCCCCATACAAAGCCGTGCCCCCATCTTTATGTGTGATTCCATCACCATTGCCGCAAGCGGTAACAAGAATTCCAACCATCAAAACCATGCAGATTGTTAAAGCAGTAATAAACTTTTTCATAAATTCTCTCCTTTATATTTTTTTAAGTTTCCCCTAAGATTTTGCAATCTTATATTTATGATGTAAAAAAAACAAAATAATATGCACATTTCTATATTATTTTTGCATACAAACTGAAAAAATTTAATTTTTAGGGTTGATTTTGCACAACATTCAGGCAAATAATTGTGTAATCATGATTATACTTTTTAGTTCCGTTTAAATGATATAAAAAAGGCTAATCTCCGCTTAAATTAGAAGAAATTAGCCACTTATGCCAATTAATACTTCTTAAAAAATAAGACCTTTTATAGCAAGTCTTATTTCGTTTTATAGATAATATTAATAATATTCAGTAATATCTTCAAATTTTTTAATTCTTTCATATGTTGCTTGAGACTCTGTGACATACGATTTAATATTAGTGACAAATTCATCAAAATTATAATTTTCATAAGCAGCTCTTAAATCAGGCCTTGTAAAGACTTCCATACAAGAATTAATTTGTTTAATTTTTTCTCTAATCTCTTTCATTAAGGCGCGAGCCCTTAAATCGGTATCAATCTTTTTATATCTACCCATATTGTCTGAAATATCTTGCAGTTGTTTTATTACATCTGATACAATTCTGTCCAAATCTTTAAGTCTAGTCATAATCTCACCTCCTAATTATATCCTATACAAAATCTAATTTTTATTATAGATAAAAATAGCGAAAATGTCAACATCTTAAACTTGGAAGAATTCAGTAAATAGATATATTTGTTTTTTATCTTGTATCAATCGAACACAAAGTGTTTCTTTGGATGTCTAAATTTTGATTTTAATCAAGAATCAAATAATTATTTATGTTTTGATTCGAGAGTTCTTTAATCTGAGCAACACCTTTTTTGAATTGGTCACTTGTGGCAAATTTGTCATAATCCAATATCCCATCGGTGTAAAAGTTCAAATTTTCTTGTCTTGCACCAAATTCTTCTTTCCAATTCTCATATTTAATGCCATGTTTTGCCAATGATTTACTTAAATTGGTGCCATTAAAAAGATAGAAATATCGACTTTTAGGCAAACTTCTCACATCAATTAAGAAAGTTATTTTGTTTGCTTCCAATATCTCTATAAACCTATCTAATGTTGCTCCTGCATAACCAATTGTGTAAATCATGATTATATTATACTTTTTAGTTCCTAAATTTGCAAGTTTTAGTGACATAAATTCTAATAAAAAAGCCGGAAACATTTTGCCCTCTAATTTTACCCATTGTTTTTAATCTTTTTGTTATTCGCCTATGGTCAAGAATTGAAGTATGAATGTTTTGCTAATTCGCAAAAATTCTATACTCCAAAGATGCCATTATTTTATTGAAAAGGTGTTAATGGTATTGAGGGCACAGTTACGGAAAAATGGACACAAAGATAGGGGTCAGTCATGATTCGCCGTCCTTTATGGGGATGAGTAAATCATTTTAATGTCGCATTAGCCACATGAAAAAATAGCCTGGACAAAGTTCAAGCTATTTTGACTTGGTGCGGATAACAGGAGTTGAACCTGCACCCTTTCGGACTGGAACCTAAATCCAGCGCGTCTGCCATTCCGCCATATCCGCATATATTAAATTTTTGTACTTCTTAGCGGAATGATAGACGCTTTACCAGTAGCACAGATTGAACCTAAATCCAGCGCGTCTGCCACTGTCACCCCAAAAACACAAGTTTTTAGGGACCCCGAACGCCATATCCGCATATATTAAATTTTTGTACTTCTTAGCGGAATGATAGACGCTTTTTAGTAGCGTGTACTGGAACCTAAATCCAGCGCGTCTGCCACTGTCACCCCAAAAACACAAGTTTTTAGGGACCCCGAGTTATACCCCTAAAACACAAGTGTTTTTAGGGACCCCGAACGCCATATCCGCTTATTTACTGTTTTTATAAAACCGTAAAATCATTGTAATTGTATAACATTTTTTTATTTTTTGCAAGTATTTTCTTTGTTTTTTAAAAACTTTATGTTATATTAATGTAAAAGCAATAGTTATTATTAAACGACAGTATACAAAAGCTAAATGGTGGTTTATGGAAAAATATATAAAAAAACTCAACGAAAAAATTCTATCTAAAAACGATATGGAAAAGGCAAAGAAAATCAAAAGGCGATATCAAATTATTGGCGGAGTTATCTTGGGGCTTGGCATGGCGGGATTTATTGCAATGTTTATAGTGTTTATGGTTTTATTTTTTAAGTTTAAAACCGACGACGCCTTTATCGCATGGCTTATCGCGATACCTTTTATTCCAATGATTGTCGCCGGCTCAGTGTTTGCAAGAATTGGTGATGCGCTTGTCACAAAAGATGAAGGGAAGGAGCAGGAAAAATAGGCTGTAAAGG
>CANQBU010000170.1 GCA_947589615.1 uncultured Clostridia bacterium
TATTTTTCAGTGCTCCTCCGAAACCGCCCATTGCATGACCTTTAAAGTGCGACAAAATCATAAGTGAATCATAATTTTTTAAATGTGAACCCACATAATTAACTCCACTTAAATGATTTTCACCAGCAATCGGCAATTTTATCTCTCCCTCTTCATCCATAATATCACAAGGAGCAATATCCATAAATCCATGTTCTTTTAATACTTCCCAGTGACTCTTAGGCGAATATCTCTTTCCGCGATACGCCGTGCAGCATTCCACTATTGTGCCATTAACAGAATTTACAAGAGGTTTAATCAAGTTAAAATCTAAAAAATTATGCCCTCCTGGCTCTCCTGACGAAATTTTTACCGCAACTTTTCCACTTAAGTTTTGTCCAAGCGCTTTATAAATTTTTATTAAACTATCGCTTGAAATATCTTTTGTAAAGTATACTTTAGATTTCATGTTCCCTCCTAAATTTTTATCTCATACTTTTTTAAAATTATAACATATTTTTCATAATATTGTAAAATGAATGTTAAATATTAAAAAAAATTAAAAAAAAGACTATCGCTAGTTGAAGATTGGATAGTCTTTATATTTTTATTTTTTATATTGTGTATTGTAGCCATTGTTTTTCTTTGGACGGAGTTCGTTCGGAAATTGAATGTCTGTTTTTATATCCAAAACTATATTTTGTAACTTTTCAGTTAAAAAATAGGGATCCTCAAGGTCTTCAAGCACATGCCGCCCATTAGATGACAAAATATTTATATCTCCAACCTTAAACTTCCTGTCCAAAAAGCCAACATTTAATCTTACAGAATTAATGTCCGCATAATATATGCTTGTTACATCTACAATAAACCCTGACTTAATGAGAATTCGCTTGTCTGTAAAGGCATATTCTGTGTTATTAAGTCTTCTTGACGCCGTCACAACATTATATATCCAAATCCAAACAGGAGTTAAATGCACGCAAAAGAATGGGATTATAAACGCTAAAATAAACAGTGGCATTTCACCTTTTGCACAAAATATACTTATTGCAACTATAAAAGCACTGTCAAAAGCAAGCCATAATAATGCTATTGGCATCATCTTAAAAACTCTTTCCAAAATATAAATTTTCTTATTTGGTTTCCCCTTCCATAAAAGCTTTTCATCGCCCTTTTCACTAACTATTTCCTCTATGCTTCTTTGACCTGCATCATATTCTTTTGGTTTTGAAAAATAATCTTTATCTAAGTTCATTATTCACCCCGCTAAATATTATAGCACAACCCCTCTTAAAAATCATCATTTTTATTAAAAATAATTTCACAATTCAACAAAAAAGAAATGACAATTTGCCATTTCCTTTTTATTTTTAATTTATCGAGTTCTCAACGCTTCTTAAAATTATTCAGCATCTGGGTTTTCTGCTTTTAATCTTTCAATTGCTTCTTGAATGTTCTTTATATCTTGCTTAATTTGTGCGTTTTGAGAAGATAATAGATTGTAAATTTGTTCAAGCAATGGATATCTTTCTTGGTTCTTTTCCATAACCTCTTGGCAATGTTGAACTGATAATTTAAGTCCATCAAGAAGGTCAAGGTCTTCTGCAAGTTTTTGTGCTTTCTCCTCATCAATGTCGGCATAGTTGTTTACGCCATACAATACGACTTTTTGTTTTGCAACCAAAGCTTCCTTTCTTCTCAATTTCTTTTCATCATTTTCAAGGGTTGTCTTAACTCTTCGAAGAGGTATGAACTCCTTCTTGTTTTTACGAAGTTCTTTCTCGTTTTGTTTTAATCTTTCTTGCTCGTCTGCAAGTCTCTTCTCTAATTCTTCGATAGTAAAGTTTGCAACAAGGGCGTCAACTCCTTCCAAGTTCTCAGGAGCAGTTACTGTTACAACGCGTGTTGCAGGAGCTTCTGCAGGCTCCTCTGCTGGAGTCTCGGCAGGTTGTTCCTCTGCTGGTTCTTCGGCTGGAGTCTCTTCAGCAGGTTGTTCCTCTGCTGGTTGTTCTTCAACAGTTTCAACAGGAGCAGGCTCTTCGGCTGGAGCTTCTTCTACTGGCGCTTCTTCCTCAGTCTCCTCTTCTTGTTGAGTTTCGTTTAAGTCAACCACGTCAGATTCTTCTTCAGGCTCTTCTGCATTTTCTTCTTGCATCTTTGCAAGTCTTTCAAGAAGTTCTTTTCTTCTTCGTCGTATGTATTCTTCTGTATCATCAATTTCCTCAGTTTCTTCTTGAGGTTCTTCGGCTTGTTCTTCCTCAACTGGAGCTTCTTCTGCAGGCTCTTCTTCCTGAGTTTCCTCTTCTGCGCTTCCGTTATACAAAACAGTCGCAATTTCAGGATCTTTTCTTATTTCCTCACTGTTTTCAAGAGCATTTACACGATCCTCTAACTCTTGTTGGTCTTTGCGTTGTTTTTCTTTTACAGCGTCAGAGTCTTTCTTTTTCCCAGAAATGCTCATGAGTAAATCGCCCATAAAGTAGAGAAGAAATCCTCCTGCTACGATAATTCCAAGAACAACAACTACTGCAATAATTACTGAACTCATTATAAATTTTACCCTTCCTTTTAATAAATTTGGCTTTCGCTTATCACCTTTGACTTTTATTGTGCTTTGGTGGAGACGGCGGGATTTGAACCCGCTTCCGAAAAACTTTTCTAAAATTTTTCTACATGTTTAGTATATGCTTTATTTTTAATTTATAGTTAAGCCATACACAACTTTCTATAAACGAGCCTTTTTTGTTACACATAATATAAAGACAAATTCTCATGTGCAGAGCGCTTGAATTGTCCCCAGTCCATTAAATAGCGACTTTAATGGCGGAGAGGTTGAA
>CANQBU010000171.1 GCA_947589615.1 uncultured Clostridia bacterium
TATGGCTCGCCGACCACGGCAACCACTTTTGGTGGAATGCTGTTCAAGGCGGCGGCTTATTCATCAAACCGAGCTAGGACGGGCTCAAACACTCTCGATCAATACCTGTCAATTACACATCAAGGGGTTCAAATATTTGGAAACCCAAGTTGTGTTGCTTATAGTTCGATGCAGGCGGGGACGGATATTAGCACGGGAAGTAATGTGTCCGGCCAAACGGAATATGTGGCATATCAAGTTGACTATGCCTTCCAAAACAACCTTAAATTGAATATTTCTCTTTCAATAACGGGTGCATTAAATGAGGCATTTCCAGATGTTCCATTCTTACACTGGGTTGACGCACCTACATATCAAACATCCATGGGAAGTTTTTCAAAATATAATGTTTCGGCAATCTGGTTCTTCTATGACCTATGGCAATTCAACTTTATCGTCGCATTCGGTGGCGGTGTGACAATATTTGGGCTAGTCCTTTCAATAGTCTTCGGTATGATGTCAAGACTTATTAAGGGTGCGGCACTGTTCCTTGTTTATCCAACAATGCTCTCAATTGCACCACTTGACAACTTTAAAGCCTTTAAGAATTGGGGTCAACAATTCATGTCCCAAGTTTTAATGGCAATAGGAAGTATAACCGCAGTTAATATATTAATGTTATTAATTCCATATTTGGATAGTTTCTCATTCTTTGGAATAGGAATCATTGATGCGATAATCAATATGCTGCTATTGATAACTGGTATCGTGATGATAAAAGACTTCATTCAAATTGTAAGCGGATTTATTGGTTCTTCCGATGCCGCATCTGAAGGCGAGAAGCATAAAGGCAATGCATTTAATGCCGTTAAAACTGGATTTAATACAGCGGCAAAAATCGGTATGGGGACTGCAAGATTCGCTGTTGGCGGCGCAAGACTTGCCGGTGCTGCAATAAAGGCTCCAATTAAGGCGGGCGTCAATAGACATAGACGAAACAAATATGGTAAAAAATTAAATGAGATGGAAGCAGAGCAGAGGACGGCTCAACAAGAACTTGACGAAGCTCAGCAAACTCAATCATTATTAAACATGAAAACGACCATGAAAAAAGGCTTGGCAAAAGGAAAGACTTTTGATGAATTAGGCTTGGAAGATACAGAAGAAAATCGAAATCTATATAAATCTTTGATGAGTGCACGAGCAAAAGGAACTAGTTTTGAAGATGCATGGAAAACTACAGAGCAAGGTAAAAAACTTCAAAAATATGAAGCTGAAGCAAGTGCACGAGGCTTGTCCGTTAATTCAATTGTTGCAGGTAATGTAAACGCAGCTCAAGCTAATCTTGATACTAAAACGAAGCAAATTCAAGAGGCTGAAGCATATGTCAAGAATAAAGGTATTAATCTTAAACGAACAACTGTTCTTAAGAAAGAGAATGGCAAAGTTGTAATGGGAGCAGATGGCAAGGCAGAAACTATTTCTGTTTATGGAACGGGCAGAATACATGGTAATAGAGCCGAAGTTAAAGAGGCTAAGAAACAAGCAAAGAAAGAGGCTAAGGATGAAAATGTCCGCATGCAAAAACTGATGGGAGATTACTATGATAAGAGCAAACATAATAAGCATGTTAATCGCCTCCATACGCTTGGAAAGGGAGCTTTAAAGGTTACTCTTGCAATTCCTAAAGGACTTGACCGTTTGGGAGCATTTGATGCAAAGAAGGCTGGATTGCAAATAGCAGATTCGTTTGTTAAAACTCTTAGATCTGTTCCTGATGCGCTTGGATTTGATAAGTTCCTTAAAGGACTTAAAGATACCCTTAAGGGAAGTTGGACATTGAAGGGTGGTCCATTTGAAAACTTTGGTAAAGCAAAACCTCTTGAAGGAGAAGTTGCTCAAAGAGATGCTAGCAACAGAAGGGCTGAAGAGGCTCGTAGACAACAAGAAGCTACGAAGACTACAAACGACTTGCTCAAAGATGTTATCCAAGAACTCAAAGCTAATAATGAAGTTGTTAGACGTGGAAACGAAGCGGCAAAAAATTACTATGCAAGACCTAAAGACTAATGCGACTATGAGAGAAAATTGCTTTTCGGTTAAAGGATTGGAAAGCACTCTCATAAAACATTACAATCTGGTAATTATTGTTAGGACTTTTAAAAAGATAGGAAGGAAAATCCTTCCTATTTTTTTGTTTATGCTCTTATTTAGCGTTCTTATTTTATTATTGCTTTGCCTCAAATTGTTTCCGTTCGGGCGTGTGTTAAAAAAACAAGTTTTTCCCGTATAGTCTTAATAACATATTAAATATATAATTATATATATTATCCTTATATTACATAAGCGAGAAAGCATGATTATTTAAGACAATGCTAGAAATGAATAATCAATAAAGAAAAAATAAAATGAAAATTTTTGAAAAAGTGTTGACAAATAAATCGGGATTTGCTATATTATATAAGGTAATGGAAGTTTAGCTCAGCTGGGAGAGCATCTGCCTTACAAGCAGAGGGTCATAGGTTCGAGCCCTATAACTTCCACCAAGGATACGACCTTTGGTCGTATTTTTTTTGTTTTTCAAACAAAAAAGCAATTTTGCAAATTGCCCTTGGTGGAGATATATCATCGTCAAAAATGCTCCTGCAAGCAAGCATGTTTTTCCTCGATATAACTTCCACAAAATAAGGTTGGATACTGGATACACATTGGAGTATATAAGGAGAACATTTGCATTTAGGTGGTTTTTTTTATTCGTGAAACGAATGATGCGGCAGCATCGGTGGAATGGTAAAAGGTTCTTTTTTTCTCTATACGATAAAATTTGCCGTGTCAGGC
>CANQBU010000172.1 GCA_947589615.1 uncultured Clostridia bacterium
CAAGTTTTGCTGCTTTTATTACATCAACATACCATTTTCCAAAGTCTTCATCTCTTGAAGTAATCGCTTTATTTTTCATAATTTCTCCTTATTGCTTTCTTATTTTAATATATTATAAAATAAAAGTCAATTTATAATTTTAATTTATAAATTTTTCTTTTCATTTGTCTTTAAATTGCTAAAAATCAATTTTTAAGGCAAATACAATGTATTGTATTTTGTATGATATACATAATACAAAATGATATAATATACCCATCTTCATCTTTATTTGTTTAAGTTTTTTATTAAAACCCTATTCCACCTAATTTATTTTTTTATCTTATCAAAACAGTTGACATTTAATATCTTTTCTGATATTATCATTATAGTAATAATAAGGAGAACAAGATGAAAATTTATTTGGCGGGTCCCTTTTTCAATGATAATGAAAGACAAGACATTCTCAAAGCAAGGGATATTTTAAGAAGTAGAAATTTTGATATTTTTGTCCCAATGGAACATAAAATTAAAGATGATGATAAACTGCCCAATGACGTCTGGGGAAAACTCGTTTTTGAAATGGATCGTGACGAGATTTATAATTGCGATGTCGTTGTCGCCCTCTATTATGGACTTTACAGTGACAGCGGAACCGCTTGGGAAGTCGGTTTTGCTTACTCGCTAAACAAAAAGATTGTCATAGTTCACTGTGAACCCGACAAAGCTCAAAGCCTTATGATTGTAAATGGTGCAACAACAAACATAAACGGAATTCCTTCCCTACTCACCTTTGATTTCAATAAAACCGTTGATGATAAAAAATTTATAAAAGATCAAAAATAAACATTATAAATTATTTCAATTTTAAAGAAAATATTATTAAAAAAGCAAGACATTGCCAAAAACAATCCTTGCTTTTATTTTTATATACCCACTAAACTAACTATATCAATCTTCTTTATCACACAGCATTAAAATTCCAGCAATAAGACTTACAAACAAAAGTGTGCACACCTTAAAAGTTACACTTACAGGCCTATGTTGCTTCACATTTTGAAAATAGCAAACAGTCATTGGAACTGTCCAACAAAGTGGAATTAAAAAGTAAAACGCCGACAGTATACACCCTAAAACCATAAAAACTTTAGCAATCGTCTTCATATCTGCGGCTTTTGCTTGTTGCTGATTTTGAGGCACTTCGACAACTCCCTCCTGCGCGCTTCCGCAATTTGGACAAAATTTTGCATTATCTTCAATTTGTTCACCACATTTTGAACAGTATTTCATTATCTATCCCCTTTTTATTATTTTAATAAATTTCTATCTTTTTGTCAATAATACGACATGCTAAATTTGAATTTTTTTTGCTATTTTATAATATTCTTCATTCTCCCCTTTTAACACCACTATTAGATGCTTTTATAATGATACCTTCAATCATTTTTTCAAATCATTGAGCCGATTTTGTTTGTCTAAAATCTCATTTTATGATAAAATGACACTGGAGAAAATTTATGATTGAAAAAATTGTTTATGGAAAACCTTTTGAAACGTTTGCAGTTATTGAAAATATAAAACTTGCTAACGAAATAAAATTTTTATCTTTACACAGACACGAAGGTTTGACTTTTGAATATTCGCTTGAAAAAGATGATATTGTTTATGGACTTGGCGAAACTATGCGTGGAATAAATAAACGAGGCGGAAAATTTGTCAGTTTTAACACCGACCAAAACAAGCATACACCAGAAACTCCATCACTTTACGGAAGTCATAACTTTTTAATCATTGATGGGAAAGAACATTTTGGTGTATTTTTTGATACCCCCTCAAAAGTAACATTCGAAATTGATTATAACAACAGCGGAAAAATAAAGGTTATATGCGAAAACGAAAATCTTAATCTTTATATCATTACTGGTGACAATTCATATGATATTACAAGACAATTCCTAAAAATAATCGGCAAAAGTTTTATTCCTCCTCTTTGGGCTTTTGGATTTGGGCAAAGCAAATGGGGATATGTAAAACCAGAAGATTTTGAATATGTAATGAATAATTATCGAAAAAATCACCTGCCTCTTGACTATATTTGCATGGATATCGATTACATGGATAGATACATCGATTTTAGCGTCGACAAAAACAAATTTAGCGACATGAAAGAATTTGTTGAAAAACTTAAAAAGCAGAATGTCAGACTTGTGCCTATAATTGATGCAGGGATTAAAATTGAGCCAGGAAATGATGTTTACGAGGAAGGAATTAAGAACAATTACTTCTGCAAAGATGCCTTTGGGAACAACTTTGAAGCCCTTGTTTGGCCAGGATTAACTCACTTCACAGACTTTTTTCAACCACAAGCACGAAAGTGGTTTGGAAAACAATATAAATCTCTTACAGACTTTGGTTTTGAAGGATTCTGGAATGATATGAACGAACCTTCTATTTTTTCCACTGAATTTGATAAAAAAAACAGTCAATCTTCTTCAAATATTGAAAAAATCGAAGATAAACAGAAAGTTGATGACTATAAAAAATTTTATCATAATATTGATGGAAAAATGGTAGTAAACTATGACAATATCTACGGCCATTTAATGACCATGGCTGCAGGAGAACAATTAAAAATATCACTCGATAAAAGGTATCTCCTCTTCACTCGCTCAACTTATATCGGCTCTCATAGATATGGCGGACTCTGGACAGGTGATAATGCTTCGCTTTGGGAACACTTAAAACAGAATCTTTTGCAAATGCCTTCTCTTAATATGTGCGGATTTATTTATTCTGGTGCAGATACTGGAGGATTTAAGAAAAACTGTTC
>CANQBU010000173.1 GCA_947589615.1 uncultured Clostridia bacterium
GTATTAATTAGTGGAAAGTATTTCCCTAAAGCACTCACTTGGCTTGCGTAGGAGAAATGTTAAAAGAATGTCGAGTTAAGAAAATACAAGACATTCTTTTTTATTTTGATAAAATTGTTTTCCTTTTAAAATCAGAAAATACACTCTTAATATTTTGAAAAATGTAAATTTTGTGCTAATATATAACCATGAATGATATTTTACAGGACATAGTTCTTGCTTCTAGCGAATTCAAAATGCTGGAAAACGAGTATAAAAACGAGAAAATTGCAAAATCAATACTTCTCATATCAAAAGATGAAAAGTATAGTTTATCTTTTGCAAAACTTCTGTCGTGCCTTTTGTTTGATGGAAAAATAAATGATGAAAGTGAGAATTTTTTAAAGGTTTTTTCAAATTCTCATCCCGATTTAAAAATATATCCGAGCAGGGGGAAATTACTTGTTCAAGATAGCGAAGAAATTGTTTTTGAAAGTGCTGTAAAGCCGATATTTGCGGACAAAAAAATATTTATAATAAATAAGATAGAAGAAAGCATGGAGGCGGCGCAAAACAAACTTTTAAAAACGCTTGAGGAGCCTCAAACAAATGTGTATTTCATTTTGACGACAAAAGTTATAAGCCAAGTCTTACCGACAATAAGGTCACGTTGCACAAAGATTGAACTTGGCAAGATTGACAAACTTGAAAGATATATGCCAGGAAAAGCTCTCGCACTGGCATTGAGTGATGGCTATATTGGTTTTGCCCAAAAGTATGTCGGCATGGAAAATTTAGATGAAATTTTTTCTTCCACACTCAATGTCGTCACCAAACTAAAAAGTAGCAAAGAAGTTTTAAAATATTCCAAACCTCTTTTGAATTTTGAGGGAGAGAAGGTAATGATATTTGAGATTTTATCTCTTATTTTTGAGGATTTACTGCTTTTAAAGAACGGGAAAAAAGAACTTATGCGGCTAAAATTGTGTGCGGAAGAAATTGAAAGCGTTGAAGGGGAATACTCGTTAAGAGCGATTATTGAAATAAGAAAAATTTTAGATAAAGCAATGCTTGAATTAAGTTACAATTGCAATTTCAATGTCGTTCTCGAAAACCTTATTTTAAACATATTGGAGGTAAAATACAGATGCAAGTAAAAGTTGTAAATGCAAAATTCAGGAATGGTGTTCATAGTTATTCGTTTAGTCCAAGGAATTTGGATTTAAAAATTGGTGATTACGTTATTGTCGAAACTGAAAAAGGCCGTGACATTGTGCGAATAACAAGTGCCATAACTTTAGTCGAGGAGGATACTCTTCCTGAGCCATTAAAAGATGTGGTAAAAATTGCCGATGAGCGGGAGATTAAACAAGCCCAAGAGAATTATAAAAAGGCGGAAGATCTGCTTGATGAAGTCAAGCAAATTGTCAAAGGCGAAAACCTCGAAATGAAGGTGATATCAGTCGAATGCAATTATGATTTTTCAAGGCTTACAATCAATTTCACCGCCGACAACCGCGTTGATTTTAGGGAACTTGTTAAGAAATTGGCTGAAAGATATAAGATTAGAATTGAACTACGGCAAATAGGCCCACGAGATGCGACGAGGATTTTGGGCGGATTTGGAATTTGCGGGAAGGAGTGCTGCTGCAAACAGGGTTTTGGCGTAAATGACCATGTTTCTATAAAGATGGCGAAGAATCAAAATTTATCGCTTAACCCTACAAACATTTCAGGCCTATGCGGAAAACTTTTGTGTTGCATCGCTTATGAGAACCCTTATTATGAAGAGGTTTTAAAGATTATGCCAAAGGTTAACTCCAAAGTCAAAACGCCGGATGGTGAAGGAGTTGTTATGTATAACGACCTTTTAAAGCAGGTTGTTTCAGTTAAATTCAGTAGTGAGAATGAAAGTGAAATAAAGGAGTATCCGCTTTCTGATATAAACAAAGAGGATAAGGGCGAATGATACTAAATCAAGGCGAAAGGATAGAGGACTTGCAATGTGGTGGGCTTAAGGTTATTCAAGATAAAAATCTTTATACCTTTACCTGCGATTCAGCAATTTTAGCAAACTTTATTTCTCTTCGAAAAAATGAAATTGCCTTGGAAATAGGCTGCGGCTGCGGTGTTATTTCAATTCTCTTGTCAAAGAAAGTCAAATTCAAAAAAATATATGCTGTCGAAATTCAATCTCAAATGGCTTCTTTAGCCCTCAGGAACGTCGAAATAAATGGTTTGCAAGATAAAATAGAAATAATAAATGACGATATTTTATTATTTAATAAGTATTTTAAAAAAGGGGAGTTTGACGCCATTTTTTCAAACCCTCCATATATGCTTTCGACGGGCGATAAAAATTCAAACGAAGTCCGCAATATTGCAAGACATGATTTTTCCCTGCCACTCGATAAATTTTGTGAAATTACAAGTTCTCTGCTAAAGGAGGGCGGGCGGCTTTATGTAGTTTATACTGCTACGCGAACAGCCGAACTTATATATAAATTGAAGAAGGAAAGACTAGAACCTAAAAAGATGTTTTTCACTCAAAACGGTAAGGGAAAAATAAAACTTGTTGTAATTGAGGCGGTAAAAGGTGGACATGAGGGCATAAAAGTTCTGCCCGAACTTGTCACAAATGAGGAGACGGGCCAATATAAGCCAGATAATTATTACACAAACGATCAAGATTAAATAGTTTAAAAAATTTTTGATTTTGTTGACTTTTGGATATAAATAGTGTATAATCTCTTAGTTTTATGTGAGGATACTTATGATTAACGAAAAAATTAGAAACATAGCAATTATTGCCCAT
>CANQBU010000174.1 GCA_947589615.1 uncultured Clostridia bacterium
TATCCCAATAATTCGCCTCTTTCACCTATAATCAATACACCTATCTTTTCATTTGGTGTTTTTACAGATATTTTTGCAGAAATTTCAACTACTTTTCTATTATCATGTAAAAATGCTTCCAAATCGCTTTCTGTAAAGTCAATGGGCATTCCTGAATAGATAGAATACGTATATAATCCTGTTTCTTCATTATATTTCTGCTTTTCATCTGATATATTTTGAGGACGAATTGTAACTTCTATTGAATGTATACAAACTCTTATACTATCTGATTTTAATGCGATTCCATTTTCCATAAACATTGTATATATCTTTTTCCAATTTTCTATAAAATTTTCAAATTCATGAGTTAGTTTATAATCCTTGTTAATCAAAACATATTTTGATCCCAAGAGCAAATCCCAATGACCTGATTGTAAATAACTCATATAATCTTTATCATCTAAAAAATCATTCGCCCTATCCACTTTTTCAAGTACATTACGCCTTCGCAATATCCATTCTAATCCCAGCGAAAATTGACCATACATATTTGTGTAAAAACTATCTACACAGTGGTCGTTAATTGAATCTGTGTAATCAAATAGCTTAAGCACTGGTATTTTAATTATCTCACCATTTTTATCAGAATCGACGATTATATCTTTAAATTTTTCCTTAATCCTTTCCATAACATTCTCTTTAATATGTTGTATGACTTCATCCTGATTCACATTTAATATATATTGGACATGATTATGCAAGGCAATTTGTTTTTGTTTCTCTTTAAATCTTTGTTTCTCAAAGTCTGCAAACTCGTCATACATCAATTCCACTTTCGACTTTATAACCTCATCTGAATCTTCTCTGTAATCCATTAACCTATACAAGTTAAAAAGTATTTGTTTAGTTTCCTCAGACTTATTTTCATATACATAGCTTGTGTAGATATCATTATCTAGGGCTTTAGCTATTAAACTATTCATATTATAAGTGTTAGCCAAGTACAAAACTATAAACATATAATACTCTCTAACTACATTCTCAATTATTAAATATCCCTTTGAATGATTGCTTATTTTTTCATAAGGATTTAAAATATTTTCCATTTCTTCCATTGTTTCTTTATTAAGATAATCACTACTTCTGCAAATTTTTTGTAGAAATAGCGCATATACATTTTTAACATCTTTATTAGTAATAACTCTTTTTGCACACTCCCTAACCCTTTGCACAACTACAGTTTCACTTTCCCTTAAAGCTAAATAATATAAATAGCAATGCACAAGCATTCCCAGTAGCATCTTGTATTTATCATCTAAATAAAAGATATTAGCCATAGCTTCTCCAAAAAAGTTTTCTATGACCAAAACATCTAATCCATTTTCAATAAATCCATAAACATAATTAAATTTTACAATACATTGAGCCTTGAAATAATCATCTACTCGATTTGTCGGAATATTATAAGAATACAGGTTAAAGCATTTTTCCAATATCCATTTCCAGTGAGACACATACTTTTCATCATAATGCTCTGAAAGATAGTAACCGGCATACCGTGCAAAATGAAATGTATTACCTAATTCAATCTGCGGACTAGCCTCATCATACCCAATCCAAAAAGTCACCCTCTGTACAGAGTCAATTAAGCTATCCCAACGCACATATTTCCGGACTTTTTCTGCTGGCATCATTTCTATTGCATCAATCGTGAATCTATAAACTTCATCAAATAAAGTAAATGGCGCTTGATAATTTATGGTTTCCTTATTGTTTAAAATATACTCCCACAATTTATCATATATTTCTTCTAAAAGTACAATTCCATTTTCTCTAACAATGTTATTCTCAGAATTCAAAAAAACATATTCGGTTCTTTTGCATATATCCTTTATAGCATCTAAACTTTCTTGTGTTTTATAGCTTAATAAAGTTGTTATTTCTTTTATAAAAATTGATCTATGTATTTCATAATTTTCTTTGCTCTGTAAGGCTATAATGTCCACCCAATCATTTACAAACGATTGACAAATATTATATTTTTTTGTGTAGTCAGACTTTTTTCCCAAAATATAGTTTATATAATCCTGTATTTCATTTTCTAAGATTTTTTTCCCGTTGAATATTAAATATACTTCATTAACAGAAATTAAAATAAGCACCAAAGTTATTGCAAAAAACCAAAGGACTAAATAATACCAGCGAATGATAAAAAAACTGATATTAGCCCCAAGAAATAATAGCGAGCATATTATAATCAACTTTTGCTTAAAAATAAGTGGTCTTATATTCAAATAATAATCGCTGAACCCTACTCCCATATACGAATTAGATATGCTTCCACTTATTAGTGCTATTATTGCTATCGTTAAAGCATCTAGTGTTGCTTGTATCTGCAAGATGACCATCGCAAAATCCTTATTTACACTACTAGATAGTATCCCTAACTTACAACCCGGCTTAAATTGCCAATATAAACCAATAGTAACAAATATACATATTATGATTATTGCAATAACTTCGTATATTATAAATTTTAACCGTTTTTTCATCCAAGCATCCATCTATCATCACTCCTCTTAAAAAGAACTTTATATTCGCAAAAATATTTTATCATAAAAAACCTATCTCTGAATAGCGCATTTTATATCCTATTATAATCATAGCATACCTTCGCATAACAAACATAGAACATGACACATCATTGGCAGTGAATTTTCCTAATTTGGCAGTGCTTTGCGATTTACACGGTAAATTCCCTATGTTAAAATGGGTATCGTCAAAAATCATACGCAGGCAAAAGGATACTG
>CANQBU010000175.1 GCA_947589615.1 uncultured Clostridia bacterium
ATAGATTGTGGCTGCCCTCTTCTTAATATGCATGCGCCTTGGGAAATTTCATCGAAAGTGGATATATTTGAAGCTTACAGATGTTATAAAGCGTTTTTGGAAATGGAATAAGACGAAATAGATAAAAATTTTTGCACCCCGAAAGTAAAATATTTATGCGGTGCATTTTTTTGTATTAACAATTATTTCATTTAAAATATTTTTGTATTGATTTTTGACCTATTTTATGTTAAAATAAATTTAGAAAGGATAATTACAGAGAAAAATGACAAAATTAAAAGATTTATTAATCCCTACAACTGTAAAAGATTGCACTTACGACAATACCCCTATTATAACTCGCGACCTGGTTTTTGTCGATTCTTTTAGCAGATTAAACTCTGTCCCTATGTATAAACGCAAAGTCAAACCCACCGATTTTGCATTTGAGCATACGCTTGACAGTAGAGATTCCTATATAAGCCAAATTTTAAGTGATTACAGTTATATAGATACAGACGGAGAATTTTATGAAATCGATATGTGTTATGACGTCCATGGAGTTTGCCCTTGCATTCACGTAAAATTCAATAATGCTCTTATAGAAGATATGAAAACCCTTTTGGGACAAAAATCAAATAGAAAAGGCAAAATTTTATATCATACCCTCAAATTTGGCGTTTATCCTCAGGAAAGAAAAGAGTTGGAAGAAGAATTCGCAAATTTCCCCGATTTATATTTTACAAAAACTGGAAAAAAGTTTGTCGATACAACAAACACTAATTTCCCAACTTTAAGCGAATACCTTCATAACGGGAAAAAGTATGTCCGATATGTTTCCTATGATAATTCCGTTGATTGGTTTGAAGTTCAACCTATCATTTGGAGAATTCGAAACTGGAAAGATCTTCCTCAATCAATTAATCCGCAGGGCACAGGCACAGCAAAATACTTGGATTTGAAAAGTGAAAAAGCCCTTTTGGGGCTACACTTTCATGATGACTTTTTAGATAATTGGACTTCTTACAAGGATTTAGTTGGAGATCAAGACGTGCAAAAACTGGAAGAAAATTGTAGCCTTTGGCAAAATTCTATTGTTCGCGGGTTTTTAAATGGTATAGACGTAAATTACATAAAAAATGCAAATGGCAACCCTGCTTATAGTGCCCCAAGCATTCAAAACTTTGAACGAAATAATTTTATAAAATCCGCCTTAGATATTGAAATTTCAGATTTTATTAAACTTGAAAATCCATTCTATGGTAAAGATTTTACAGATTTAGATTAATTTTAACACAAAAATTTTAAAATTACGAATAAAAAAACTACTTATAAAAGTAGTTTTTTTATGCACGCTTAAAAACGTAGCAGCCATTAATTCTTCCCGTATAGGTATAATCACCCGATTTCCAATCCAAAATCAGATATTCTTCCCCGTCGACAATCTTTATTTTATAGTCTAATACCGCTTCCCAATCTTCAAACAATAATTTCCCATTTGAATATTTCATTGAAGAAATTTTATCTTTCGTCTGCATAATGCATTTGTTATCAGGAGTGAAAATAATCGAAGTAACATACTCATCACCTTTCAAAAGTTTCTCACCTTGATAATCATTTTTCATTTTATATGGAATATAATCATAAGTATTCCAAAAGCCAACAACTTTTTCATCTTTTTCTATTGGCAAATTCACATTATCTACGTGTTTTAAGTCACCAATTGTGTGTTTTTTATTGTCGACACGCTTGTATACAAGGCAAATTTCCTTTTTATGGTCAAGGCCAAAGCATGTCAAGAACATTGTATCGCCATCAATCTCGTATGTATAATAAATTCCATTATATGAATAAAGTTCTCCTTTTGTCCATCTGTCAAACACCCAATATCCTTCACCTTCGGGCAAAAAGCAAATTTCGCTTAAAGCAATATCCTCTTTTATGCCCTCACCTTTCAAATATTCCTCTTTTGAATTGCAAGAACAATCATATTTCCACTTACCTATAGCGTTTTCATCATTTATAAATGGTTTCATTTCAATATCCCCCTTTACTTTTGAATAGGATGAAATTAGTGAAATTCTTTTCTTAAAATTCTTTATTTCCTTCTTTAAATCTTTGACTTTTTTAGATAACGAATTTTCGTCAAAATTCTTTATCTCGTCCAAAGAAAATCCCGCTTCTTTTAAAAATTGGATTTTGTAAATTGTTTTAACATTTTCTTCATCATAATGCCTATAACCGGTAAATGGGTCGACCTCAATAGGCTTTATAAGTCCCTTCTCTTCATAAAATCGAAGGGTTTTTATACTTATTTTACAAAGCGAAGAAATTTCTCCAATTCTAAGAAAATCTTTCATTTTTCCTCCTTCCAATCATATTTTAACACTACACATAACGGGAGAGTCAATACCTTTATTAAATATTTTTTTGATTTTTTCCATATAAAAAATAATAACCACTTTTTAGTAGTATAACATAAAAATTTGTTATTTTGAAATATATTTTTAATGTTTTTTATATAGTCATTATTTAAGGTTCTTTATCTTATTTAATAAAAAAAACAAAATCAAACACTTGGTTCGTTTTAGGTTGCACTTGCTTGCGGGAGCCACATTTGAACCACTCCCGACAACGAGATTATATCTTCGATATAACCCGAAGATTAAATAAAAAAAGATTATACCTGACGATATAACCCGAAGATTAAATAAAAAAGATTATACCTGACGATATAACCTCTTTTCTGGTTGCGGGAGTTGGATTTGAACCAACGACCTTCGGGTTATGAGCCCGACGAGCTT
>CANQBU010000176.1 GCA_947589615.1 uncultured Clostridia bacterium
CAAGAAATTTTAGATTTAACTGAAAAAATTGATGGCAACAATATAGTTGGTGTTTTAGTAATAGATAAAATAAATTTTAAAGGTCTAGTTGCTGAAGGAACTGATTTACCTACACTAAAAAATTATGTAGGACATTTTAGTTCAAGTCCTTTTTATAATGGAAATGTTTGTTTTGCAGCTCATAATACCAACAACTTTTGGGCTAGACTAAAAGAACTAACTAATGGAGATACAATAGAATATATTAGTTTCTTAGGCACAAGAAAATACGAAGTCTTTAATGTTCAGCAAATTGAAGAAACTGATTTTAGTTTACTTTCAAATACTGATAATAACATTGTAACATTAATAACTTGTGTAAAAAATAATAAACCAAAGAGACTTTGCGTTCAAGCAAAAGAAGTTTATTAAAAATTTTTTTCTTTTCAGCATTGCTTTTTTTGAAAAAAAGGTTCATACTTGTTTATTAAAAAGGAGCGTGATTGAATATGAAGAAAAAAATAATATTATTTTTAGTATTATTAGTTATTTTATTGTTGATTTTTATTATAGTTCAATGTGTTCTAATATTAGGTAATAATAAGGATATAAGTAAAAAAGAAACTTTATCTAATACAAATTTAGTTGAAACAGATAATGAATATGAGTTATTAGAAAATGTAATTCCTGAAGATAATGAAGTTGTAGAAAATACTGTACCTCAAGAAAATATAGTATTAAATGAACCAACTGTAAGTACCTATACAGAACCTAAAGTAGAAGAAAAAGAAATTCAAGAAACTACTCCAAAAGAAACAGTAAAACCTGCTAATACTAATAATAGTCCAAAAACAGAAGAAAAACCAGTAGAAAAAGAAACTAAAGAAGAAACTCAAACTAAAGAAATTGAGGTGCCATTAAATGATGAAAGACATTATTTCTTAGAAGGACAATGGTATCAAGAGAGCGATTGGTTTGAGGCAGACTTTGATTTTTAAAAAATTGGAGGAATAAAAATATGAATGAAAATAAAACAAGAAGAAGGATAATAAGTGTTATCCTTCTTTTAATTACACTTTTAACAAATATATTACCTATATTTCAATATACGGTTTTAGCTGATTCAGCCACTATCCAGTATGGTGGTCCTATTTCGTATGCAGGGTCAACTGTGGGAAAGTTTTGGATTAACGGAAATGTTGCATTTTGTGTTGACCATAAGAAAACTACACCAGCTGGAGGAACATATGTAGAGTCAGAAATATATGAAGATGATAATATTTTGAAGTGCTTGTACTATGGCTGGGGCGGAAAAGAACAATATGGATTTGCTTCTGAAGCTCAAGGAATAGTCTATACCACTTTAGCTTTAGACCACTTTAAAAATGGAAATGCTAATAGAACAGCACAACCTTTTATTAACTATGTAAATAGTATGCCTGTGCCACAAGTAGTCTTAAATTTTTCTGATAGTTATTTGAATGCATACATTGAAAATGGTATTCAAAGGACAAATAGTACAAGTGTTACAGGTTCTTGGGAATATGCCTTAACAATCCATTTACAAGATGGTGTAACATTAGTAAATGAAACAAAAAATACTCGCCAAACTGGTTGGGTAAATGTAAATGGTGGAGATTGGTTCCATTTAGAAGCACCTCTTACCATTAATGGAAGTTGGACATCTAATAACATAGATAATCATAAATATAAATTTCAACCTATATTATATAAAACACAAAATGAAAGCTTTCAAAAAGTAGCTTCTGGATATAAAGTAGTTAATGACCCTTATTCAACTATTAACTTAAATGTAAATTGGGTTTCTGCAGGTTCAGTAGAAGTACACAAAACAGATCAAGAAACAGGTCAAGCTATTTCAAATACAACTTTTGAATTAAGAAATTCTTTAGATGAGTATGTAAATACAATTACAACTGATGATTTAGGATATGCTAGAATTGATAATATTCCTGCTGGAGAATACAAACTAATTGAAACAAATGCTAATGAAAATTATATTTTAAAAGATTCTCCTATTACTGTAACTGTAAATGCTGGTGAAACTGCAACAATAAATCTAACAAATGACCATAAAAAAGGAAATTTAAAGATTGTAAAAGTAGATAGTAGAAATCACAAAACTCCTATCGAAGGTGCTACATTTGAAATATGGAATGTTGAATTAAATCAAAAAATAGATACCAGGACAACGGATAAAAAAGGAGAAATTTATTTAGAAAATTTAAGAACAGGAAGGTACTTACTAAAAGAAACTGCAACAAATGAATGGTACGAATTAAATACAGAAGGAAAAACAGTTGATGTTGAGTGGAATAAAACTAATACCATAACAATAGATAATGATGTCAAAACTGGATATGTTGAAATCATAAAAGAAGATAGTGAATATAATGATAAGAAACTTAATAATGTAACTTTTGAAATAAAAAATTCTAAAGGTGAATTAGTTGATACATTAGTTACTAATTCAGATGGATATGCAAAATCAAAAGAATTAGCATTAGATGACACTTATGAAATAAAAGAAACAAAAACTGATGAAAATTATATTTTGTTAAATTCTACATTGGAAGTAAGTTTTAAATCTTCTGATAAAGGAAAAACAAAAACATTAACAGTTTATAATGATAGAAAAAGAGGCGGTATTAAAGTTTACAAAGTAGATAAAGATAACAATAAAATTGTTCTTGGAAATGTATCTTTTGACTTATATTCTTATGAACTAGGAAAAGTAATTGGCAATTTTCGCACAGATGCTAA
>CANQBU010000177.1 GCA_947589615.1 uncultured Clostridia bacterium
TCGGCGGTGAAATGGGGGTGAATGCCGACAAGACAATGATTCAACTTCGAATGTTAAATGGTGGGAAAGGTCCGGCAGTCCAAAGCCTTAGGGCGCAAACCGACAAAGTGAATTATCATAATGAAATGAAAAAAACGCTTGAAAGCACGGACAACCTTTTTTTGAGACAGGGTGAAGTCGTCGACATCAAGTGTTTGGAAAACGGGGAAAAACTTGTAACCACGGCACTTGGACAAATTTATAGGTCAAAAGTGGTGGTTTTTGCGACGGGAGTATACCTTAAAAGCAGAATTATTATCGGTTCTTATACAAAAGATAGTGGTCCAAATGGCTTTTCAAATGCCCAATATTTGTCAAACAGTCTTTCAAATTTGGGAATAAAACTATTGAGGTTTAAGACGGGAACGCCTGCGCGAATTAATGGAAGGAGTATAGATTATGATGCACTGGAAGTTCAAAAAGGCGACGAAAATATTCAAAATTTCTCATTTATTACCAAAAAAAGAGCAAAAAATCGTGCAGTTTGCTATTTGACATGGACAAATGAAAACACGCACAAGATTATTTTGGATAATATTGATAAAGCGCCTGTCTATTCTGGACTAATTAAAGGCGTGGGTCCTCGATATTGCCCTTCTATTGAAACGAAAGTTATTCGCTTTGCCGACAAAGAGAGGCATCAACTCTTTTTGGAGCCCGAATCGCTCTCAACGCAAGAGGTTTATATTCAAGGATTTTCCACTTCCATGCCCGTCGACGTGCAGGAAAAAATGGTGCATTCTGTGAAAGGGCTTGAAAAGGCGGAGATAATGAGGGACAGTTATGCGATAGAATATGACTGCATTGACCCCACCCAACTCAAACCGACACTTGAGTTAAAAACCATAAAAGGGCTTTTCTTTGCGGGACAGATAAACGGGACGTCTGGATATGAAGAGGCGGCGGCACAAGGTATAATTGCGGGCATAAATGCAAGTTTGCAACTCCGCGGAAAAGAGGAAATCGTCCTTAAAAGAAGTGATGGCTACATTGGAGTTTTAATTGATGATATTGTCACAAAGGGGACTAATGAACCTTATAGAATGATGACATCGCGAGCAGAATACAGGCTTTTATTAAGACAGGATAACGCCGATTTGCGACTTACCGAAATAGGAAGAAAAGTTGGGCTGGTCGATGATAAGAGATGGAAGATTTATCAGAAAAAACTTGAAAATTTGCAAAAAATTGATGAAATTATGCAAAAAAAATACAAAATTGATGAAATTAAACAACTTTTTGAGGACAACAATGAGAATTTGCCGCATGACAGTATATCGGTCAAAGATATGATGAAGAGGAACAATATTGACGCGTTTAAGATTGATAAATATCTTCATGTTTTCAAAGATTTTCCTTATGAAATTATAAATGAAAAAAATATTATGGTCAAATATGAAGGCTATCTTAAGCAGCAGGAGGAGGATATTAAAAAATTTAGAAAAAATGAGGAACTGCTTATTGATGAAGATTTTGACTATCGAAAATATCACGGCCTTAGAATTGAGGCAATAGAGAAGTTGGAGGCGTTGCGTCCAAGAAGTATAGGGCAGGCATCAAGAATATCGGGAGTTTCACCTGCCGACATTGCAGTTTTAACGGTGCTTGTAAAGAGGTTTAAGGAGGAGAAAAATGGTTGATATTAAGGCACTCTTTCTTGAATATGGCTTTGATTTAAGCGATAAACAAGTAAAACAATTTGAAGATTACAAAAATTTCCTCTTGAGTGAAAATGAAAAATATAACCTTACAGCAATAGTCGATGAAAGAGAAATTGTAGTAAAACATTTTATTGACAGTTGCCTTCCAAGCAATGAAATTGCCGCTAATTCAAAGGTGATTGATGTGGGAACAGGTGCGGGATTTCCGGGCGTTCCTCTTAAAATATTGAGAAATGACATAAAATTGACCCTTGTCGACAGTCTTCAAAAGAGGGTGAATTTCCTTGAGTCATTAATGCAAATTTTGGATTTAAAAGAGGTCAAATGCGTGCATGCAAGGGCGGAGGACTATGCAAAAGAGGGCAGGGAAAAGTTTGATTATGCCCTTTCAAGAGCGGTTGCCGCAATGCCTACATTAAGCGAATATCTTATCCCTTTTGTAAAAGTTGGAGGAAAAGTTTTGATGTATAAAGGGCAAAAAGGAGAGGAAGAGCTTGCCCTTTCAAATAAGGCAATCTCCACTTTGGGTGGTCAGTTTGAAAAAACTTTAAATTATGAATTGAAAGATAATGGCGCAAGACATATCTATATTATAAAGAAAATAACACCTACGGACAAGAAATATCCGCGTGGGAAAAACTTGCCAAAATCTAAGCCCATTTTATAAAAAATTGAAAAATAGAGCGAAAAAATGTAAAAATATGCGAAATTTTTATAAAAATCGCTCTATTTTTTATGATTTTTGTCAATATTCCTCTTCCGCCCTTGCATTTTTCAAAAATGTATGCTATAATTATATTGTAGAAGGTGCAGTATTCTAGTCAGTATTTTGATTTAGGAAGGCGAAATTTAATAGCGTCGAAGGGCATATCGGTGAAGTTTCTGGTGCTGGCTTTGGTTGCCCAAACTGGGGCTGGTGCTGGAAGTTAAGATTTTTGGGCGCCCTATAATGGCATATAGGACCCGACCCAATTATCGCGGAGACCTATCTGGGTGGAAAGGAAGGTCCACTCACTAGGGATGAACCTGCATTGCGATAAAAGTTGTGTGCAGTGT
>CANQBU010000178.1 GCA_947589615.1 uncultured Clostridia bacterium
ATAGCAATGTTGGAACCGTTTACTCGCGTGACGGGAAAGGAACAAGATATCTTAATCTTGCAGAAGGCTATATAACAAAAGAGGCGCTTGATGAAAATGGCGAAATTATAGGTTATGAATACGTTTCAACAGGCTCTCTTATGAAATCTTTGAGAGAAGGAGTAGAACCAGCAGAAGCAGTTAAAAAAGCAACTAAAACCTACGGCCGATACAGCGATGGCGTAACATTTATTGACCCAAGGAGGATTGACTAATGGATTACACAGTTAAAAATACAGGAATCAAGGAAACATTAAAAAAATATGGCTTATCCTCGCTTGATGAGGCAAAAAAGTTATGTCTTGATAACAATATAGATGTTGAACAAATAGTAAAAGGAATTCAACATATCTGCTTTGACAATGCAGTTAAAGCTTATGAACTTGGCGTCGCTATTGCATTAAAAACAAATACTAACAAAGCAAGCGATGTCGCACTCTGTCTTGGTGAAGGATTGCAAGCCTATTGCGTAAAAGGATCAGTCGCCGATGAAAGACAAATAGGCTTGGGGCATGGAAGGCTTGGAAGTATGCTTTTAAATGAAGACAATAAAAGTTTTTGTTTCCTTGCCGGGCATGAGAGTTTTGCTGCGGCGGAAGGTGCAATCGGAATTGTCACTTCTGCAAACAAAGTTCGAAAATCCCCTATAAATGTTATCTTAAATGGACTGGGCAAGGACGCCGCTTACATTATTTCAAGAGTAAATGGTTTTACTTTTGTTCAAACCGAATTCGACCACAAGACAAACCAGTTGAAAATCGTCAAAGAAAAAGCCTTCTCAAATGGTGAAAGAGCAAAAGTAAAAGTTTATGGTGCTTATGATGTTCCTGAAGGAGTTGCTATAATGAAACATGAAAAAGTAGACTTATCAATTACCGGAAATTCCACAAATCCTATGCGTTTCCAACATCCTGTAGCAGGAATTTATAAAAAATGGTGCATGGAAAATGGAAAAACTTACTTCTCTGTCGCATCAGGTGGCGGCACGGGGCGAACCCTTCACCCTGACAATATGGCTTGCGGTCCTGCAAGTTATGGACTTACCGATACAATGGGAAGAATGCACTGCGATGCTCAATTCGCTGGCTCATCATCAGTCCCTGCACATGTCGAAATGATGGGATTCATCGGAATGGGTAATAATCCTATAGTAGGTGCAACCGTTGCTTTGGCAGTTGCTGTTGAAACAAGAAAGCAGAATTAATCTGCTTTTTTTAAACATTATTCAAATTGCTTTGACAATTTAATCTAAATATATTAAACTTTATATATGATAAAAATAACAAAAAGTTGGTATGAACTTTTAAAAGATGAATTTGATAAAGATTACTTTAAATCACTTCAAGAATTTTTAAATAGAGAATATAGCAAATATGAAATTTATCCGCAAATGGATCGAATTTTTAATGCAATAAACCATCTATCCCTTGAGAATATTAAGGTGGTAATTATTGGACAAGACCCCTATCATGAGCCAAATCAAGCGCAAGGATTGGCTTTTTCCGTGCCAAGTGATGTGACATTGCCTCCCTCACTCGTAAATATAATGAGCGAAATTGAAAGCGACCTAGGAATAAAATGTCTTAAAGACGGGAATTTGGCAAGGTGGGTCAAGCAAGGCGTTCTCCTTTTAAACACAGTTTTGACTGTCCGTCGCGGGCAAGCAAACTCTCACAAGGACAAAGGTTGGGAAATTTTGACAAGAAAAATAATAGAAATTGTCGGAAAGCGTGAAAAGCCTGCTGTATTCATGTTGTGGGGCTCTTATGCACAAAGTTACGCCAATTTAATTGGAAAACAACATCTTGTTTTAAAAGCTCCTCACCCAAGTCCACTTTCTGCTTATAGAGGGTTCTTTGGCTGCAAGCATTTTTCTAAATGCAATGAATTTTTATTGTCGCATGGTGAAGAACCTATAAATTGGGAATAATTATAAACACAATTTTTCATATTTTAATAATTTGACGTTCTGTCTTCTAAAAAAAGAATATATTCGAAAAATTTAAATATATTCTTTTTTTTGTTGACAAACAACTACTTAGATTTGTGCCATTATTTCAGATAATTTTTAATTTTAGCATTAAATTTTAATTTTTTTATGCTTTTTTGATTTTTTACATCAATTTTATGAAAATTATTGTTATATCCGATGTTGAACCACCTGAATTTGTGCCTTTATATGAAACTTTCACTTGGTCATTTGGGCTTAAATTCAAAAATGTTCCATGATAAAAATTGTCATACATTCCTCGTGCAACAGTCACCCCACTTTCATATACATCGCCATTATTTACGTTTAATGAAATTGTGATTGCGTCATCGCTTGTTTGAATCGCATCTACATATCCCTCCACAATAATATAATATAAACCTTCTTCGTTTACAAGTATATAATTATCTTCGACAGTCAATGCGGTGGCATCGATTGGAATTGTCAAACCATTCGAATATCCAGTGAAAAATCCATCTAAAATCTCAGTAGAATATATGTTTTCTATCAATTTCACAGGTGATGGACCTGGTGGACCCGGTATCCCTTGTGGTATTGAAAATGATAATTGGTGATTATTCCCCGCTATTACATCTTCTACGCTTGCTGGAAAACCGGCATCAAGTGTTTTTGTAGGGCCTATCGATATTGTTTCGCCAATGCCGGTTGCACCAGTTGGACCTATTGGTCCTTGCGGACCAGTCGCGCCTGTCGCACCTCCCGCCG
>CANQBU010000179.1 GCA_947589615.1 uncultured Clostridia bacterium
CTGCAATAATTACTGAACTCATCATAAATTTTACACTTCCTTTTAATAAATTTGGCTTTCGCTTATCATCTTTGACTTTTATTGTCTTTGGTGGAGACGGCGGGATTTGAACCCGCTTCCGAAAAACTTTTTTAAAATTTTTCTACATGTTTAGTATATGCTTTATTTTTAATTTATAGTTAAGCCATACACAACTTTCTATAAACGAGTCTTTTTTGTTACACATAATATAAAGACGAATTTTTATGTGCAGAGCGCTTAGATTATCCCCGCTCCTTTAAATAGCGACTTTAAAGGTGGAGAGGTTGAAACTGTGTCAACCAATTTTTTTTAGTTACGCAGCAACAGCAAGGCTTGGCATGCGAACTACATTATTTTCGTTTGCGTTTATTTGCAAATTGTCCGTTTTAGGTGAGAACACACCACATGCTTTGCGTTTTAAAAAATGCTCCCCGTCGAAACCAATAACGCCCCCATTTTGAGATTGTTATTCGTTTTTTACAACTCGGTCAATGTCCCTTTGGATTGCCCTTTCCTTCAGGACTTCTCTCTTATCATAAAGTTTTTTACCTTTTGCCAGACCTATTTCAACTTTTACCTTGCCATCTTTGAAATAGACTTTTGTAGGGACAATGGAAAATCCTTTTTCCTTGACCTATTTCCACTTTATGTAAGAGTAGCCTTCTTGGTCGCTTTGTTAAACTATCCGATGTCGAATCAATTTGTGCGATGTAGCAGTTTTTTAGGATCGCTTCGCCGTTTTTTATTTCGACATAACTATCACTTAAACTCACCTTTCCACCGCTGACAGATTTTATTTCGCCACCTTTCAGTTCGATGCCCGCTTCCAACAGGTCTGAAACGAAGAAATTATGATAAGCTTTTTTATTATTAGTTATTATCTTCATCTCGTCTCCTATTATAACACTATTTTTTACATTTTTCAATACCCTAAATCAATTTTTTAATAAAAATCTTAAAATTTTATTATTTTTTTACCTTTTTTAGGGTTTTTGAATGTTTTTCTCGACTTTTTTATAACTTTTTTTAATGTCTTTTTTGTTTTTTAGGGGGCATCTCTAAAAATCTATGATTTTTTAGCACCTTATTAAAGGTGCCTTTTCTCAAAGCCGAAAGCTGAGAAAAGGAGATGCCCTTATTTAACCCTTGAAATAAACCTCACAAAATCGAAATCGATTTTTCTTGTGAAAACATTTGCTGCCGTTAATTTTACTTCTATTCTATCACCAACAGCAAAGGTCATTGAATTGCCTTTTAATTTTAATTGTTTTTCAAAGAGTAAAATTCCACTATCTGGCAAATTTTCTATTCGAACGAGTCCTTCAACAGTATTGTCAAGTTCAACAAAAAATCCAAAACTTGTTACAGAGGATATTATTCCCTCAAAATTTTCTCCTATCCTATCTTTCATAAGATAAGCTTTCCAAAGGTCATCAACATCTCTTTCTGCTTTATCGGCATTTTTTTCGGTCAAACTCGACTGAAGACTTGCATCATTTGTGAAATCTTCCAGTTCTTCCATTCGATTTTCGCTAAGTTTACCTTTATGCAGACATTCTTTTATTATTCTGTGAATGGTAAGATCGGGATATCTTCTAATTGGTGAGGTAAAGTGGCAATAATATTTAAGTGACAATCCAAAATGCCCCAAGCACTCATTTGCATATCTTGCTTTTTGCATAGATCGCAAAATCACTTTATTAACAGTTTCGGCGTATGGCTCACCCTCAGAAAGTTTGATAAGTTCTTGATAATATTGTGGAGTTATATCTTGCGGAATTTGAGGCGTTTTTAGGTTTAAACCTTTCAGAAAATCTACAACATCTTGTGTTTTTTCTTTTCGAGGCTTATCGTGAACTCGATATACAAAAGGTATTTCCCTGTCACAGAATTCCTTCGCAATTGTCTGATTTGCAAGCACCATGAAGTTTTCTATTAAAATGTGAGCATCATTCCTCTCTCGTTTTGCAAAGCCCACCGCCATACCATTTTCATCAAATATGAATTGCACTTCGGGGATTTCAAAATCAAGACATCCAGCCTTTTTGTTTTTCTCGGTAATCTTATGAGAAAGTTCATTCATAAGCAAAAGTTCCTCTTTAACACTTTCACTTTTTGCGTCCGATGGCTGACCTAAAAGCACCTTGTTAACATCGGTATAATTTAGCCTTGCTTTGCTTTGAATAACACTTTCATATATATTATGAGATTTTACATTACCCTCTTTGTCAACTTTCATTTCACAAGTTAAAGTCAATCGTTTTACCCCTTCATTTAATGAGCAAATTCCATTTGACAACTCTCTTGGAAGCATTGGCAAAACTGATGTTGGGAAATATACACTTGTTCCACGGGTAAACGCCTCTTCATCGACAAGGGAATTATATTTTACATACTCGCCGACATCGGCAATATGAACGCCAAGAATATATCCGTCATCATCTTTTTTTATTGAAACAGCATCATCAAGGTCTTTTGCATCAAGTCCATCTATTGTGAAAATGACATCATCTGTTAAATCTTTTCTGCCTTTTAATTGACTTTCCAAAACCTCTTGTGTGAGTTTTTTAACCTCGTCTAAAACGCTAGGCGAAAATTCTTCAATCAATTGATGGTCGCGAATAATTGCAAGTTCAAGTGCTTTTACATCATCACTTTTACCCAGGACCTCAACGATTTGAGCCTTCAAAGTTAAGCCT
>CANQBU010000180.1 GCA_947589615.1 uncultured Clostridia bacterium
GAAATAGTAGTCCAAAAGGAGATCTCAGAGTCGGATACCGTTCGTCATCTTTATATCCTGCAGTTTGAACTTGATAAAATTAACTGCGGGCGCAAAGAAATATATGACGCCCTGCAAGCCGAGGGTGTAGGAGTGAATGTGCACTATATTCCAACATATTCGTTTCCGTACTACCAACAACTCGGTTATAAAATGGGTACTTGCCCGAATGCGGAAAAACTGTATGAGCGCATAGTTTCAATACCGCTGTATTACAGTTTGACAAATGAGCAGCAGGATAAGGTTATTGAAGCGGTGAAAAAGGTAATTGGCTATTACAGAAAGTAGGACTATATGATTATAAAGCATGATGCAAAAGCGCTACTTATTCATCAGATAAAGAATCTGTATAATTGTGCGGAGGGGATAACTGAATCTATCGACTTAGCGTACCCCAAGGTTTTGGACAGACTTGATAGACGGTTCTCGCATATAAAAAACAAGTATTATCACAGCGGCAGTGAAAATGTATTTAATCCGCTTCATGTTGCGCAGTGGACAATGTTTTTATATGAAATGGCGCACGAGATAAATAAAAACGACCTTTGCGATATGATTTATGGAATCAGTAAAGCATTTTCTTCTGCTGATATTTTCTACGGCGTGGATATGCCGGATATTTGGTTCTTTGATCACCCGCAGGGAAGCGTCATGGGCAGAGCAAGATACGCAGACTACTTTTCATTCAGTCAAGGCTGCACAGTAGGAAATAACAAAGGAGCATACCCTATATTTGAAAAGCACGTGACAATGTTTTCAAATTCTAAAGTTTTGGGCAATTGTCATATTGGCAATCATGTAGTTTTCTCTGCAAACAGTTATATTCTCGACACGGATGTTCCGCCGTATTCAATCGTTTTCGGAACAAATCCTAATATTATTATTAAGTCCATCACACCTTTGAAATTCAATGAACTGACCGGCTCAATATTCGAAGGTGATGATGACTGAAAGGAGAAATATGAAAGGTATAGCCATAATCACCGCACGAGGTGGGTCAAAACGAATCCCAAAGAAAAATATAAAGGACTTTTGTGGTAAACCAATCATTGCATACAGTATTGAAGCCGCACTGAAAAGCGAGTTGTTTGATGAAGTTATGGTGTCTACGGACAGTGAAAAAATTGCGGAAATCTCGAAGCAATATGGTGCGAAAGTGCCGTTTATGAGAAGCAAAAAAACGTCGGGTGATTATGCAACAACGAGAGATGTTTTGATGGAGGTTCTTTCCGAGTATAAAAAGATCGGCAGAACGTTTGACTATATGGTCTGCCTCTATCCTACTGCTCCTTTCGTAACGTCAGAAAAATTAGCAGCTGCAGTACATAAATTTATTGATTCAAGAGGGTCACTTTTGATACCAGTAGTTCAGTTTTCATACCCTCCACAGCGTGCTTATGTCATATCTGACAAGAATCTAATTTTCAAATGGGAAGAATTCCGATATACAAGATCACAGGATTTAGAGCCGTTTTATTATGAAGCCGGTCAGTTTTATTGTTATAATATTAAAGATTATATTGCTTCGGACGGGGCAATTAAGGACAATATCATTCCTTATATTCTTCCTGAATCCGAAGTTCAGGATATTGATACCAAGGAAGATTGGACAATGGCGGAGCTAAAATATAGGATGATGTTAAAGGAGATGAATAACAAGTGAAAAAGACGATTCGAATCGGGGATAAAAACGTCGGCCGGGACCAACCTACATATATTATTGCTGAGATGTCCGCGAATCATCTCCAAGATTATGAGAGAGCAAAAAGGATTATCCTTGCTGCTAAAGAAGCAGGAGCAGATGCGGTAAAGCTTCAATCTTACCGTCCTGATACAATTACCATTGACTGTCGCGGAGAAGAATTCATAGCGACAAAAGGGAGCCTGTGGGAAGGGCAGAATCTTTATCAGCTGTATGAAACGGCCTATATGCCTTGGAAATGGCATCAAGGTTTGTTTGAGTATGCACGCGAGATAGGTATTGATATTTTTTCGTCACCGTTTGATTTTACTGCGGTTGACTTATTGGAGAGCTTAGATGCTCCTACGTATAAAATCGCATCATATGAAATAATGGATATTCCCCTAATCAAAAAATGCGCTCATACAGGAAAACCAATTATCCTATCGACAGGAATTGCAACTTTATCGGATATTGAAAGAGCCGTGAATGCATGTAAAGCAGAAGGAAATGATCAAGTAGCTATATTAAAATGTGTATCTCAATATCCTACTCCTTATAAGGATCTTAACTTGAGAACAATTCCGCATATGGCAGAAACATTTGATTGTATCGTAGGTCTTTCGGATCACTCTATGGGTTCAGCCGTTGATGTTGCAGCAGTAACACTGGGGGCACAAATTATAGAAAAGCATATGACTCTTCGGAGAGCGGACGGAGGTGCAGATGGAGCGTTTTCTATGGAGCCTGAAGAATTTTCCCAGATGGTAACTGATATTAGAAATATAGAGCAGTCGCTTGGCAAACCAACATACGAATTAACCGAAGTTCAGAAGCGAGAAAAAAAGAACTCAAGATCATTATACGCAGTTGAGAATATCAAGGCAGGAGAAATATTCACCGAGAATAATGTGAAGTCTATTCGTCCGGGATGTGGTTTGCATACATGGCACTATGCCGAAATACTTGGAAAAACCTCTGCTGTAGATATACCT
>CANQBU010000181.1 GCA_947589615.1 uncultured Clostridia bacterium
AACTGTGTAGTTTACAATGGGGGTTCTACATTAGTAACACCAACCAATTTAGAAAAGTGGGTATTGATTAGCGGAAAATATTTCCCTAAAGCCCTTACTTGGCTTGCATAACAAACAAAAAGTCTATCTTGATGATAGGCTTTTTTGTTGTATCCTGTCAGCTTGTGATTATATATAAATTAATTCAATTTGTTTTTGTAATAATTGATAAAAATTTCCTATATATTATTTTAGGAGGTTTTTGTGATATTATTACTTCTCGGCTTGGTTCAAGGGTTATGCGAATTTTTGCCGATTTCTTCGAGCGGACATCTTGTGCTTTTATCAAAAATTTTCGGAGTAGAGGACAGCCTGTTTGTAAGCATAGTTTTGCATATTGCCACGCTTTTTGCCGTGCTTATTGTAATGAGGAAGGAAATTTTTTATCTTTTACGGCATCCATTTTCAAAAGAGGCGATAAACATTTATATATCCACGATTTTCACCTGCATTATCGCACTTGTGCTTATGCCGCTTATCACATCATCTTTTGAAGGATTTGTCTTGCCGATAACCTTTTTTTTGAGCGGAATTCTATTAATAATTTCACAAAAATGTTCAAAACGGGTGACAAATGATGTCGAATGTGCTAAAATAACATTTAAACGAGCGATAATCATGGGATTAGCTCAAGGGCTTGCAATTTTTCCAGGATTATCTCGATCGGGGACAACCATTTCGGCGGGATTATTAAGCGGTGGCGACAAGGAAGAATGTGCAAAGTATTCTTTCTTAATAAGCATACCGATAATTTTAGCGTCAATGATGCTTGAAATTTTAAAAATTTCGGTGTCGGGTCAAGCGATTTCGGTCGATGTTGTTCCTCTCGTGCTTTCATTTATTATTGCATTGGTAACTGGCATTTTAACGATAAAACTGATGTTGAAATTAACTCAGAAGTTAAACTTTAAGTTTTTTTCGATTTATCTGTTTGTTATGGCGATAGTATCGGCAATTGTAATATGGTAAATTAAAAGGAAAGAAAGGTGGAAAAATTTCATAATAAAAGTGTAAAAGATGCTCTCACGGAATTAAAAGTTAGTGAAGAGGGCTTAAATGAAACAGAGGTTGTTGAAAGGGCAAGAACAAGAAAACCCGACGAACCTGCAGTCAAAAAACATGGCGTTATGTATAAGTTCATGGAGCAGTTTAAGGATTTAATGATTATTATCCTTCTTATTGCGGCGGCGGTTTCAATAATTATTGGTATTGTCGAAAAGGCAACAAGCGAAATAGTTGATGGCTGCATAATCTTAGGTATAGTTTTGATGAATGCTATCTTTGGAGTTGTCCAGGAGTTTAAGGCTGAGAAATCGCTTGAAGCTCTAAATAAATTGACTCAGCCCGAATGCTATGTAAAAAGAGATGGGCAAATCATTAAAATTTCAACTTCAAATTTGGTTATAGGCGATATAGTTATGCTCGAAGCGGGTTCGATTGTTCCTGCCGATTTAAGACTTATCGAAAGCCACCAACTCAAAGTTGACGAGTCATCATTGACTGGCGAAAGCATAGAAGTTGAAAAGAATGCTGAAAGCGTTTTCAAAGATGAGACACCTCTTGGCGAACGCAAAAATATGGCATACAAAGGCACGCAGGTAAATTGCGGAAGGGGCATTGGAGTTGTTTGCGCTCTTGGAAGTGACACCGAACTTGGAAAAATCGCATCAGTCATTCAAGAAAACAAAAACGAACTCACACCTCTTCAAAAGAGCATTAAAGATGTCGGTAAAGTTTTGACTATCATTGTTTTAGGTATCGCCCTTGTGACATTTATAGTCGAATTATGTGTTTCATCGGCAAATATTTTGGAGGCATTCCTGACAGCGGTTGCAATTTCTGTTGCGGCAATTCCAGAGAGTATGCCTGCTGTTATAACAATTATTATGAGCCTTGGCGTCGCTCGACTTGCGAAGAAAAGGGCGATAGTTCGAAGACTTCATTCAGTTGAAACTTTGGGCTGTTGTGAAGTTATTTGCTCCGACAAAACGGGAACGATAACTCAAAACAAAATGACTATAACTTCATTATACTATAACGGTAAAGAGCAAAAAGATAAATTCAAGCTTGATGAGCAGGGGAATAAACTTGTGCTTGCAGGTGTTCTTAATAATGACACAAATATTTCAAATGGCAGGGTGATTGGTGACCCAACCGAGGTGGCAATGACCGAACTTGGAAGAAATTACAAAATAGACCAAATTGCCATGAAGGAAAAATACCCAAGAATAAATGAAATCCCTTTTGATTCGGGTAGAAAGCTCATGTCCGTTCTATGCACAATTGACGGAAAGAATACTATGATAACCAAAGGTGCTCCCGATAATATTCTTGAAAAGTGTAACAGAATTTTATTAAACGGCCGCGTTTTGGCACTTACCACAAAGGAAAAGCAGGAAGTTTTGAAGCAAAATGAAGAAATGAGCGGAAGAGCACTGCGTGTTATCGGATTTGCATACAAGCCTTGTGACAGCGAGGGTGAATTTGAAGAGGCAAACCTTATATTTATGGGGCTTATGGGAATGATTGACCCTCCAAGGAAAGAAATTAAGGAAGCAGTTAAAAAATGTAAACGTGCGGGGATGCGCCCTGTTATGATAACAGGTGACTATTCCAACACCGCACTTGCAATCGCAAA
>CANQBU010000182.1 GCA_947589615.1 uncultured Clostridia bacterium
TGAAATTATTGCCGAAAGTAGCAGCGTGCCGATGATGAGAAAAAAAGTCGGAAGTTGGTCTATTCAAATGCTAAAATCTTAAAAGTCTTTTTATCTTTTGGCTTTATCTTACTAAGTGTGCAATAATTAATAGATATCGTTTTAAAAGTTTTTTATTGATATATTTAAATTCTGATTAAGATTTTCCTTAGTGCAATAGCCTAATATATTGCGTTTTATAAAAAATATACCACTATATGTGGTATATTTTCGACTTGGCGGAGCGACTGTAATGTAAAAAGAATTTTTATATTAATGTTTTATGTCGCAACCACTTACTTTTATTAGGCTTGATAAACTAAAGTATCAATCGATCTTCTCTTTATATATTGGCTGAAAACGCATTTAAAGACATATTCTCACCTTTTATATTATTTGATTTCTCAAATCAGTTAAGACTTTTCCATTATATATGAAATACAAAGGTCCTTGCACTCGATTTTTATACTTCAAAAGTTTTTGTGCCAAGTTTGAAAGATAATATTTTTCACCCTGATATTCAACCATTCTATCATCAACGACTTTTACTTTAATGTTTTTGTCATGAATATACTCTAATTCTTCTCCTGGACGAATGCCTAGTTCACTAAAAGTAAAGTGACTTTTCCTAATGGTTTCAGCAAGCCTTTCATCTTTGTTCTCGGCTTGCGTTAAGCCGTGTTTATGTAGTTTACCTTCTTGCCCCGTGATTTCGGCAATTGATTTTAGCAATTCATAAGCATCTTCTTTTGTCATTGCATAAAATTCGCGGACCCTTTTCTTTCCTTCAAAGTTTTCAATTGCGCGTAAGTGTGGATTAAGCCTATCTATAAGATCATGAATTTTTAAATCCGACAACCTTGATGATGTTTCAAATGTTGCATAAACTCTAAACGCAAAAGGCACACATTCGCTTCGATTAAGTTGTGCCAATCTTTTCTTAATATCATCTGCATATCCAATTTTTACATATTCTGGAAACGAAGGATTAGTTAAAATATAAATAACTCCTGTTTTTTCTTCCATTTAATACCCCTTATTCAAATATTATAACATATAAAAAATAAAAAACGAAATTAAATTAAATAGAAAAAATATAAAAATTTTTAACTTTGAGACCCTGGCGTGTGCTTGTCTTGATACAAGTGGCGAGCGATGCTCGCCAGACAAGCACACGCAGAAAGAAACTTTAAAACTTTATTGCACAATCGAAAGTGGGCAAAAAGTGGACACGGCTAAAGCAATCGTGGTCCACTTTTTTGATGCCCACTTTCAGGTTTGTCTGGGCTTGTCTTAGATTATCCAAAATATCTCTACAAGAGCACCACAAATTATCTTGTAATTTTGTTGGTTATGTGCAATATTTTTTATGTAAATGTTTCATAAATGCAAGAAAACTTTAAGTTATGTTAAGTTTTTTATAGGTTTTGTATAACTTAGTTTATGGACATGACAAAAACTAAGTGATATAAATATTATGAAATATTTTCATGGAATAAAAGGTAACGCAAAAATGACAAGCCGAGATTTTCGCTAAAGAAACAGTGGTTGCATTTCAATGGCGTAGAAATTTTTTCTATGCCTTTTTTAATTCCAAATTTTTGAAAAAGGAGTTAAAATGAAAAGCGACTTAAAAGTAATCTTTACAAATCAATTAGATACAAAAGTGTTTGATAAATATTTTTATCAGCAACTTTTGGAGCAAATGAAAAAACTAAAAAATTCATAACATGGGATCCTCGCGTGTGCTTGTCTTGATACAAGTGAAAACTATTTTTTATCTTTCGCCTTTTTGGAGCGTAAACGAAAACTCTTTTTAGTCAAGGGTAAAATGAATTGCCTTTGCAACCCTTCACTAAAAAATATTCATTAAAATATTACAAGAATTTAATCCGTTTCCGTTTGTTTCGCCCCTGTCGAAAGACAAAATAAAATTAAAAATAAAAGGAGTTAAGAAAACATGAAAACAGCAGTAATCTATGCAAGATATTCTTGCGACAATCAAACAGAACAATCTATCGAAGGACAACTTAGAGTGTGTCAGCAGTATGCCCAAAATAATGACATACTCATTTTGAACACTTACATTGATCGTGCTATGACAGGAACAAATGATAATAGACCAGGCTTTCAACAAATGATAAAGGATAGCAGTAAAAAGGAATTTGAATTTGTGCTTGTTTACAAAATTGATAGATTTTCAAGGAACAAGTATGAAACAGCCAAATACAAGAAAATTCTAAAAGACAACGGTGTAAAACTCTTATCTGCTATGGAAAACATTCCTGACACACCGGAAGGCATTATACTTGAAAGTTTGCTTGAAGGAATGGCGGAATATTATTCAGCAGAATTAAGCCAAAAAGTAAAGCGTGGAATGAACGAAACAAGACTGAAAGGCAACTTTACAGGTGGGACAATAATCTATGGCTACAAAGTGGAAAATCACAAAGTGTTAATCAACGAAGAGCAAGCAGAGGTTGTGAGATATATTTACAAACGATATGCTCTTGGAACTTATGTAAAAGACATTATCGATTATCTTACAAAACATCAAATTTTTAATCATGGCAAACCGTTTGCAAGAAACACAATTTACAACATACTCAAAAACGAAAAATAT
>CANQBU010000183.1 GCA_947589615.1 uncultured Clostridia bacterium
AACCTTGTTACAAAAAGCAATTGGATTAATTCTCTTATATTTGCGATCAACATCGTGGTGGGAATTATGCCGGAAATGTTGCCGGTAATCGTATCATCCACACTTGCAAAGGGTGCTATCACCATGTCTAAGAAAAAGACGATAGTAAAAAAGCTCAGCGCCATTCAAACTTTTGGACAGATGAACATACTGTGCACAGATAAGACTGGCACGCTAACCGAGGACGAAGTTGTGCTTGAAAAATATATTGATGTCACAGGTGCTGGCAGTCCTCGAATATTGAAACACGCATTTTTAAACAGTTATTTCCAAACTGGGCTTAAAAACCTTATTGACGTGGCGATCATCGCTAGGGCGGAAAAGGAACAGATGAATGTGTTAAAGGAAGAATATGTGCGCGAAGATGAAATTCCATTTGACTTCTCTCGACGCCGCATGAGCGTTGTGCTTAGGGATATGAATGGAAAGAGACAGTTAATCACAAAGGGTGCGGTAGATGAAGTAATGGCTATTTGCTCGTATGTTGAAATCGATGGTGTCGTTTCTAGACTAGATGATGAGATGAGGGAAATGGCATACAAGATTTATGAAAAGTATAACAATGAGGGACTCAGAGTTCTTGCCGTAGCATAAAAGAATGAAATCCACGGCATAAACGTGTTCGGGACCCAAGACGAGTGCGATATGGTGCTTATTGGTTTTGTTGGATTTTAGATCCACCTAAGGAAAGCGCTAAACAGGCCATCGAGGCTCTTAAAGATCACGGAGTTGACACAGTTGTGCTTACTGGCGACAGTGAGGGAGTCGCTCTTAATGTTTGCAAAAAGGTGGGTATAACTATAAAGTATTCCCTTACTGGCAGAGATATAGAAAAGATGTCTGATGAGGAACTTAAAGAAAAGATCAAGAAATTCCATCTATTTTCAAAACTCAATCCATTGCAAAAACAAAGGATTGTAAGACTATATCAGGAGAACGGCAATACGGTAGGTTATATGGGTGACGGCATAAACGACAGTCCACCACTAAAACAGGCAGATGTAGGCATCTCTGTTGACACTGCGGTTGACATAGCAAAGGAATCTGCCGACATAATTTTGCTTGAAAAGGACTTAAATGTGCTTAGCGAGGGCGTCATCAATGGACGAAAAACTTTCACAAACGTGCTAAAATATATCAAAATGGCGGCGAGTGGCAACTTCGGGAATATGGTATCAGTAATCATTGCAAGCATATTTTTACCTTTTTTGCCACTGCTTCCAATTCACATTATGATTCAAAACTTGCTCAACGACTTTGCACAGATTGGAATGCCTTTTGATAACGTGGACGCCGAATATTTAAAGCAACCGAAAACGTGGGATACTAGGGGAATATGCAAATTTATGCTCATATTCGGGAGCATAAGTTCATTGTTGGATATTCTGTGCTTTGTGGTAATGTGGTTTGTGCTAGGCTTTAATTCAATAGAACATGCACTATTATTCCAAACAGGCTGGTTCGCTTTTGGAACAATCTCTCAAACACTCATAATACATATCATTCGAACGACAAAGTGCCATTCATTCAAAGCCGTCCATCCAAGGAACTCATCATATCCACACTCAGCATTGTGGTAATTGCACTAGTAATTTCCTTTACGGGCGTTGCGGTTATCTTTGATATGGCAGCTCTTCCATTGATATTCATGTTGTGGATTTTTGCCTTAGTGTTGGTATACTTCTTATTCATTCAGACATATAAGTTCGTCAACAAAAAACGAAAAAAAGAGTGGCTTTAAATTTCTTGTCAACAAAGTTTTGTCAAAGCGATTTGGGAAGTGTTTAAAAGGGAAGGGAATGGAAACATTAAACAATTACAAACAATAAAAGATTTGGTGTCTATAGCATCTTTTGACATAGGCGATAACACTCAAATTATTGTGCTCGCACACAAAGAAAATGAAACTTAGATGTTGAAAAATATAATAATTTATTGTTAAAAATGCTAAAAATTGTTGAAAATTCTTAAAAAACACCAATTTATTGCTACAATTTTTGGTGTTATTGAAATTTAATATCTATGATAAGTAAGCTTTATAAAAATAGACCACGAAATTTATTTAGTTTTAGGAATTAAAATGTATGTTACTCTAATCCTACCAAATAATCTATTGTGACATTAAAATATTCTGCAAGAGCAATAAGAGAAGACATATTAGGCTCCCGCAGTCCATTTTCCCATAAACTTATAATGCCCTTACTTACGCCTATTGCCTTGGCAAGTTGAACTTGTCCAAGGGCTTTTTCTTTCCTGAGCATCTTCAAATTATCTTTAAATTTATTTCCCACTAATATAATTATTTCACTTTTGTAAGAAAAATACTTGACTTCTTACAACTGTAAGATTATAATATTTACAGTTGAAAAGGAGTGTAATATTATGAAACAAGCGAAATGCCCATCATGCGGCGCAAATATAGAAATAAATGAGAATTTGGAGGCGGGGATATGCCCTTATTGCAAAAGTGCATATTCTACTGAAAAAGCATTAAACTGCACAATGCCGGTATCAAATAATGCGAATACCATAAATAATTACTATTCTAATTCGATTCCACAAAATTCTAATTTAAGAGTTTCAAAGAGTCCGCG
>CANQBU010000184.1 GCA_947589615.1 uncultured Clostridia bacterium
TCCATATCGACTTTTTTGCGAAGTTCACCTTCAACTATGATATTATGTTCGATATAATTACGAAGTTTTGCAACTTGCTCATCAGTCAAATCTTTTACACGAATATCTGCACTGATTCCTGTTGCTTCGCATATTTTGTTAGAAGTTACTCTACCTATTCCATAAATATAGGTAAGACCTAACTCTAATCTCTTTTCTCTGGGTAAATCTACACCAGCAATTCTTGCCATTTATTTCTCCTCCATTTTTAATTTTAGCCTTGCACTTGTTTGTGTTTTGCACTCTTTGAGCAGATGACCATAACTTTGCCATCTCTCTTGATTACTCTACACTTATCGCAAATAGGCTTTACAGATGCTCTAACTTTCATAAATTTCTCCTTTTTAGCCCTTGTCTCTCCAAGTTATTCTGCCTTTTGACAAGTCATAGGGACTCATCTCAACTTTTACTTTATCACCCTCAAGGACTTTAATGTAATTTTTTCTTAAATTCCCCGAAAGGTAGGTAATGATTTCGTGTCCATTAGACAGACGAACTTTAAACATTGTATTTGGAAGAACTTCTACAACTTCTCCTTCAAATTCAATTACATCTTCCTTAGACATTTTCACTCCTTATTACTGATAAAAATTTTCTAATTTTAGCATTTGTTCTCTCATTTTTATCGAGAACTTCTTCTTCGCTTAGTGATTTTGAATCAAACAATTTTACATGCTTGAAACTTTTCTTTTTGGGCTTGTTTGCCCTTAATCTTTTGCCGTCAGACAGATAAGCGTATCTATCTTCCACTTTGACAACTACGAATAGTTGACCTTTTTCCTTGCCTGCTAAGGCAATAACTACATTACCGACACCAATCATAATCACCTACATTGTCCATATTTCTATACCATCTTTTGTAATATGAACGGTGTTCTCATAATGTGCCGAGCATTTTCCATCTCTTGTCACTACTCCCCAGCCGTCTTCAATCAGCCAGACCTCTTTTTTGCCCATGTTTATCATAGGCTCAACCGCAATGACTGCATTGTCTGTTACCAAAGGTCCATCGGTTACTTTTCCATAGTTTGGAACATTTGGTGGTTCATGCATGCTTTTGCCAATTCCATGTCCTACAAGTTCGCGAACAACTGAATATCCATTTTTTTCGGCGCATTCTTGTATTGCATGTGACAATTCGCCTAGTCTGTGACCTACTTTAAGGTTTTTAATCCCTTCAAAGAAGCATTGTTTCGTCACTTCGATAAGTCTTAATTTGTCCTCGCTTACTTTTCCGACAGGAAATGTTCGAGCCGCATCACCATGATAACCTTTGTATCTAACCACGATGTCAATACTGATAATGTCTCCCTCTTGCAGCACCACGTTATCACTTGGAATGCCATGAACAACCATGTCGTTCACGGAAGTGCAAATTGATGCTGGGAAACCCTCGTAGCCTTTACTGGCTGGATAACCACCACTGTCTATTATATACTTTTCCACCAAATTGTCAAGTTGTTTCGTGGTTATACCGGGAACAATTTGCTTTTCACAATAGTTTAAAGCGTCCCTTGTAAGCTCACACGCTTTCTTGACAAGCACAAGTTCGGCGGGAGATAAATTATTCATTTATTTTTCCTCCAAACTTTCAAGAAAAGTTTTTACAGGCCTATATGTTTCATCAGGTGTCCCCTGCGATGAAACTTTAAACAGCCTATCACTGTAGAAGTTTATGAGTGGTGCAGTGTTTGTTTCATAAACTTCCAGACGATGTTTAATGATTTCAGGTTTATCGTCATCACGCTGAATTAAACTTGCTCCGCACTTCTCGCAGGTGCTTGAAGTGTAATTTTGTGCCGAATAGATTTCTCCGCAGCCAGAGCAAGTTCTTCTTGATGAAAGTCTTTCAATAATAACATCAAAAGGTAAATCAACAAGAATAATGCTGTCAATATGAGTTAATTTTTCAAGTGCTTTTGCCTGCTCAACAGTTCTTGGAAAACCGTCTAAGATATATCCATTTTGGCAATCTTGTTCGCTTAATCTTTTCTTTACTATTTCAATAGTAACTTCATCAGGAACGAGTATACCATTGTCGATAAGGCTTTTAACTTTTTGTCCAAGAGGGCTGTCCTCTTTCACAATTGCACGGAATAAATCTCCTGTTGATATTTGTGGAATGTTAAAATCACTTGATATTTTCTTTGCGAGTGTCCCTTTCCCGCTTCCTGGAGCACCTAAAAGAATTATTTTCATAAAAATCTCCTCATATTTTGCATTTTTATAAGTAAATAGCCCTGCCAACCACTAAAACCGCAGTTGGCAGTGATGTTACTTTTAATCTAAGAAGCCTTTGTGATTTCTTAAAATCATTTGGCTTGAAAGCATTTTTTCAATTTCGAGTGCCACCGATACCGCAATCATTAATCCAGTTACACTGAACGCATTGATTAAAACTGCAGCGCCTGCATAATCACCTATTGCTTTGAAAGCAAGTGATGGAATTAATGCGATAAAGGCAAGCAATATTGCACCAAATAGTGTTACTCTATTTGATATTTTGCTCAGATATTCCGATGTTGGCTTGCCCGGACGAATACCACGAATAAATCCGCCTTGTTGCTGAATTCGTTTACTTACGTCATCAGG
>CANQBU010000185.1 GCA_947589615.1 uncultured Clostridia bacterium
TATTATGGCGATAAAATACCTCAAAAAACAATCAAATATTTAACAATTATGTTATACGCACAGGGAGTTTGAGTGAGAGGGTAAATCCCCGTAATCCTTGATTTTTCAAGGTTTGCGGGGATTTTGAAATTGGCGGTGGGTACGATTTGGGTACAAAAATTTTAAATATTATTTTACATTGATTGTTATTGTCGTTGAAGATATTATACCAATGTTGAAATTTACCCTATGTTGGATGGCATATTAGCCATTTGAATAGAAATTATCAATTATATACTGATATGCTTCGTTAATATTTACTATCGGATTTATAATAAGTGTTTTTGATATTTGTCCAGAAATATTAACATACTCGTATTCTATATATTCTTGTAAAACATGGTCAATATCTGCATTCAAATTATCATTAGATTTTTTCAATACACATATTAACTGATTAATATAAAAACAAGAATGCTCTTTTTTAAACTTATCGAGAAAATTTATTATTTTAGTATAATCCGTCCCAATATTAATTTCACTTATGGCAAGACAAAAATACGCACACGCATAATCGGGATTACATGACAAAGCAAAAGAAAAATAATTGCGTGCTGAAATAAAATCCTTACATTTATATTTAAGCAATCCCATAGCCATATTACACAAAATATTATTATGCTGCACAGATAGCGCATATGTTAATAATTCCTCTGCTTTTTCAGTATTATTAGTATATTTCCTATAATAATTTCCCAAGTTAAAACAATTAACCATTGATTTTGGATTAATTTCATATGCTAACGAATAATATAATTTGCATAATGAATTCTTATATTCATAATCTAAAATACGACCTATTTGATTTATTGGTGGTGAATATGATCTTGAGTATTCGTAAGATTTCATATAATATTCTAATGCTTTTTCAAAATCATGTTGTTCCTCATATATTAAGCCTTGTGTATTCAACCCCATATGATATTGGGGAAATATAGCGAGACAATCTGATATCGCTTTTTGAGCTTTTGATAAGTCCGATAGTTTCATTAAATATAATAAGGATAAATTATTTAATGCTTGATAATAATTCGGATTTTCTTGGATTGACAATTTATAATTTTCTTCGGCCAATAGTAAATAACAATTTAATGGATCAGTTTCATATAAACGCTCATAAGCATTTGCTAAATTGTTATATATGTATTCGCGGTATGCTTTGGAACTGTTCTGTGAAACAATTTTTTTAAATATGTCAATTGCATTTTTATTATTTCCATTTTGGAGATTAATTAGTGCTTCTGCAATTTGTAAAGTTTCATTTTCGTTATCTATTTGTGATAAGAGAGAAACAGTTTCTTTAAAACGATCATCTATTTCATAGATTCCACGAAGATAAAGTATAATAATGGCTTCATAAGCAAGTAAAAAATTTCTTTGAATTTTATAAGCAAGACGATAGTTATATAATGCTAAGTCATAATGGTGAAATTTTTCGTATATAGTAGCTTTGGTAAATAAAAAATATTCATTATCTTTTAATAAATGGTTATTTGCATACTCTGCTAATTTTGTTTCTGCTTCTTCGATATTATTAGTAAGTGTAATATTATATAATTCTTCAATATTTACTCTTGGGTTTATGCCTATTTTTTTGAAAATGCTTTGCCCAATAATAATTATGCCGCCTTTTTCTATGTCGGACGTACTAATGTATTTGCTATCTTTTAGTAGAAAGAGAAACTCTCTAATATTATTGTATATTGCTTCGATTTTTTTGAGCAACTTGATTTGTTCTTCTTTGTTTCTGTTTTCTGGAATGTTATTTATTAATTGATCCTGTTTTTGCAATTCATCTTTCCAAAATCGCGCATAATTTTCTATGCCAGTAGATGAAAAATCGATAGATTCTGAAGTGGTATCGACTATGACTGGACAAAATTTCTTTTTTGAAAAATTATCATCCTTGAGTAATTGATAAATTTCATACATGCAATTTATGCGTCTTAAATATTCATTCGAAATAACACAAATATCATAACTCCCTTGTCGCATTTTGCGTGCAAAACCTTCAATACTTGAACTATAATGTAGATCCCTTTTATCTCTGATAAGTTTAATGCCTACTTGTTGAAAATAATGGTCAAGAATATCTGCTATTTTTTCATCTTGCCAACAATAAGTAATATATATGCGTTTCACTGTAGTACCTCCTAAAAATTTGATAAAAGAATATGGTGTTCTCTCTGCTTTTTCTATATGTAGTCAATTGGTTACATAATAAAATGTTGCTAACTGAACCAAAATATTTCTTTCATATTTCTCTGTTTTCAGTTTTTCTTTTATCCCTTTTCGAAAAAGTGTCCCTACTTGCCATTCATTAAATAACTCGATAAATTTGGCACATTTTATTTAATTCTAGCAACTGAGGGCAATTGAAAATATTAAATAAGACTAACTATTTATGTTGCAGTGTTTGTTAAATCATGCAGGGCTTTGGCCAGATTCACAATTTTGAAGAGGAATTTAATTTTTCGGATTCAACCCAATCCTATCCATAAACTCATCATGCGTCTTTTGAAGATCAAGCCGCTGTCTCCAAGGCTC
>CANQBU010000186.1 GCA_947589615.1 uncultured Clostridia bacterium
TCGAACCCCAGGAAGCTGTTAACTTCAACGGTTTTCAAGACCGCCGCTTTCGACCGCTCAGCCAAACCTCCATATAAATGCTTTTCAGCATCTATTATTATACATATTTTTTTTATTTTTTCAAGTGTTTTTAACAATTTTTTTATTTTTTCTTTACTTATCTTATCATATTTCTTCTTCTGAAAATTAATAACAATTCAAAAAACAACAGATTTTTGTAAAAATTACTTTAAAAATGCTGTAAAAATCGTAAAAAATGCGGAATTTTTGCGTAAATTTCAAAAAATTAAAGAAAAACATTAAAATTATGGCTTATTTTAATAATTACTGAAAAGGCATTTCTCTTTTTTTAATCATTTTCATTTTTATCTTCGGATTAGTTGCCCTGAATTGCATGTAACAAAGTATTGAGGAATTACAATTTAATGGCCTTTTAAAAAAGGTAAGAAAATTTAGCTTACCTCTTTTTGCATTTTTAGTTTTAGGCGACCACATCCTTAATCGTTTCGCTGACAGTCGTCAAATTAAAACCCTTGGATTGCAATTGCTCAATTATTCTTGGCAGAGCCTTCATTGTGCATTCTGTCGGATGCATCAAAACCAAATCCCCGCCCTGAGCATTCTTAATTGCTCTGCCATATATAAGTTCACTATCTTGATCCCTCCAGTCTATTGTATCTCGCGTCCACATTATTGTCTTGTAGCCAAGTGAAGATGCAATTTCAACGGTCGCTTTGTCATAAGCCCCGCTTGGAGGAGCGAAGAGATTCATTTCAACTCCCAACATTTCTTTTATTATTTTATGAGTGTTGCTAATTTGCTTGATATTTTCCTCTTTACTTATCTTATCGTGGTCCTTATGATGATAGCCATGGTTTGCAATTTCATGTCCGTCATCATAAATTTTATGCAGGTAGTTTTCATTCATAACAGCCCATGTTCCCCCAACAAAGAAAGTAGTTTTCACATTTTTCTCTCTTAACGTTTGCAACATCTGATCAAGGTATTCAGTGCCCCAATAAACATTTATCATCAAAGAAATATTATTACTTTCGGTATTGCCACTATAGTAAGCACCATTTACGACGTCTGCGGGAATTGCATGGACACCAGCAATGACGGCAAAACTTCCCACGACTCCCAAAATCAAGGCAATAATAATATTGACCACATGTTTTTTTATTTTTATAACTCCAAAATGTATTTTCTTCATGTTACATTATATGAGTTGTCGGACAAATTTAGAACACGAGAACCCAATTATTCTAAATCGGTATAAAGAGCGTTTGTATAACTTATCACTTCTGTATGTTTTTCTGAGTTAATCAATCTTTCGCCTATTATTTTTGCATTATCTTTTATTATATATTCACCTTTTATTGTTGAGTCAATGATCTCCGCATTGTCGTCAATAATAATACGCAAAACTTCCTCACCTTCAAGCTCGCTTTCCCCAGATATACGGGCATGTGATTCAATTTCTGCATTTTTTATCTTTGTTTTTCCGTTAATAGTAGCATTACCCGAAATATACGAACGGGAAATTTTAAACTCGCCTTCTAATTTTGCCCACGCGCAAATAACTGATCTATTTATGTTTGCATTTTCTCCAAAAATTGTAACTTTATCCCTTATCATACTATCGTCTATGCATACCTTGCCTGAAATTTTAACGTTATTCCCTATTTTGCTTTTTGCAACTTTGCAATCTCCATCAATGCAAACTGAATCAGAAATATTGCTTTCGTTTTCAATTTTTGTATTACCGCCAACTCTTGCAAAATCAGATACTATCGAGTTCTTAATTTGCGCGCAATCACCAACGATGACACTGTTTGTCAATAAAGAATCTTGACAAGCGATTGCTGAATCCTTTATAAGTGCATAATCTTGCACCTTTGCCCCGCCAAAAACCATAGAATTATCAGCAATCCAGCACAGCCAAATTGCGAAAGATTTTCTTCACCTTCAACAAAGCCACCTAAGTGTCCTTTTCCCACAATAAGAGTGCCCACAGAATTATAAATGTTAGTTAATGCACGAATTCGATACAATGTTACTTCTTTATCATTTAATTTAGCTTTGATTTTAATTCTAGTTAGTTTGTATTTTTTCATATCCTCTCCTATTTGAAATTTATCTTATACAACCTTTTATATATAAAAATTATACCTTAAATTTTTCAAAATGTCAATATCTATAGTAATGATTGCAACCTCACGTAAAAAAAGATAATTTTACTCAAATTTAATAAAAAAGCTATAAAAATAGGTTTTTTTTGCTAAAAAAGGTTGTTTTTACAAAAAAAATCATTAAATTATCTATTTTACAAACCATATTGGACACAAAAAAGACTGGAGATTTTCCAGTCTTTTTTTAATTTCAATTAATAGTAAAGTAAAGTTATTTGAGCGGGAGGTCTTCTTTAGACCTTTGTATCTTTTGGGATTTCTTCCCATTAACTCAGTTTTCACTGTCGACTTTAAGTCACTCTTTAAAAGGAGGTGATCCAGCGGCACCTTCTGATACCGCTACCTTGTTATGACTTAACCCCAGTCATTGGTTTT
>CANQBU010000187.1 GCA_947589615.1 uncultured Clostridia bacterium
CCATAAGGTGCAGCAACTATGCTACCATAATATGCACCAGCACTTGCCTCGTCAACCATTATAAACAGCACGTATTGAGGGTTGTCTGCCGGATATGTCCCCACAAAACTTGAAATATACTTACCTCTGTCAATTCCTCCTCCTTCCAAGTATTTTTGCGCTGTCCCTGTTTTACCGCCAACATTATATCCTTCGACAAAAGTATATTTCCCCGTTTTATTTTCGGCAAACTCCAAAAGACCATTTACAATTTGAGAAGTTTTTGTGCTTATAATTGAGGTTTTAGTGTTGACTTTCGCATCAATAAGAAGATGAGGTGAGTTAAAAGTGCCTCCGTTTACAATACTTGCCACCGCGCTAACAAGTTGAATAGGAGTCAAGGCGATCGCATGGCCAAATCCCATTCTCGCAAGGTCGACATTTTTCACGAGTTTTTTGTCCATTAAAATCCCTCCTGCCTCTCCACTGGCATCAAGTCCCGTTTTTTGCCCCAGACCGAACTTCGTCATGTATGAATAGAACCTATCTACTCCTAATCTTAATGCTAAATCCATAAAACAGCAATTGCATGAATTTGCAAACGCCTCCGTCAATGTTTGAGAACCATGTCCTATTGTTCGCCAGCATTTTATTCGGACTCCATCAATCACTCTAAATCCTGGACAATAAAATCTATCATCAAGACTTGTCACCCCTGCTTCAAGTGCGGCAGCAACAGTCAAAATTTTAAAAGTTGAGCCTGGCTCATAGACATCAGTCGCAACCTTGACCTTTGACTGTTCAAAAAGCGATTGAAGGTCATCTCTTGGCACTTCGTTTAAATCAAAACTAGGCTTTGATGACATTGACAAGACCTGACCACTTTTGGCGTCAAGCAAAATGCCATTGACCGCTTTTGCCTTTTGCTCTTCCATAATTTTTTGAAGAGTTTGCTCAAGGATTAATTGCATTTTGCTTTCAATTGACAAAGTTATATCCTTTCCACGAGTCGCTGGAACATAATATCGTAAAGAGCCTCCTATCTCCTTTCCTTGAAGGTCACTTTGAACATAACTGCAGCCGTCTTTACCCTTTAAAGTATCATTATAATATGCCTCAACCCCCGTCTGTCCCTCATTATCAACACTTATAAAGCCAAGCACCTGCGACAGCAAATCACCATAATTGTAATATCGATTTGAATTTTCTGCCAGATATACCCCTGGCATTCTCAAATTATAAATTTCTTCTGCGACTTCACCTTCCACCTGCATTTTTATAAGCACTTCGCTTGACTTATTGTTTCTAATTTTTTGGTAAACTTGTTCAAAAGATAGGTCGAGTATACCCGATAAATGCTTTGCCGTTTGCGACATTTCACTGACTTCCCTCGCCCTCACATAGACATTATATGTCGTATAACTTTGGGCAAGCGGAGAACCTGTCCTGTCGTAAATTGTCCCACGTGGTGCAACTATCGCCAAATCTCTTGTCCATTGATCTGTCGCTCGAACTTGCAATTGTTTTCCCTTTATAACCTGCAAAACAAATAATCTAACCACAAGAGAACAAAAAATAAAGGATATAACCAACATTATGGCTATTATCCTTTTTTTTAATGAAAATAATGTAAAGGACTTAAGCAAGTTTAACCTCCAAACAAGCCCCCTATGAAATTACAAAAACGATCAAACCAATTGGATTTTTCACCTATCTCTGTCGGCGGAACCTCGTCTTCAGGTATCGTTTCAAAAAGGTTTTTCATATTCTCCGAATTTGCCGTGTCAAGCATTGTAAGATTTTTTAAATAATTGAATAAATTTATGTTATACTGCGTCGTAACCTCTGCCATTTGGCTTGCAACATTATCAATTTGAGCAACATTTATAATCCCCCAAACACCGAATATTGCAAACAATATCGCCATTAAAATGCATTTAAACTTGTTCGTCTTTTTCTTTGGGCTTGACTCATCCTTTTCTAAAACAAAAACCTTTTTATGCTCTTCTTCAGTTAATGTTTCTGTTAAATCATAGTTTGGCGTTTCTATTACTGAGGAAACCTTACTTTCTATTTTATTTATTTCTCTTTCCTCTTCCTCCTGCATTTCTTTATGAGGGAATGAAGCGGCAGAAAAAATATTTATCGTTTTTTCTTGTTTCTTCTCTTTAGGTGGCTCTTTTTTCTCCTTTTCTTGTGGTTTATCCTCTTGCTTCTTTTCCACCTCTTTTTGTTTTTTTAATTGTTCAAGTAAAGTCTTCTCTCCCATAATATATTCACCTCCCTTTGCATTTATTCTTTATATCCTTTCAACAACCCTTAATTTTGCACTGCTACTTCGAGAATTTTCCTTAATCTCTTTCTCACTTGCCGTAATTGGTTTTTTATTTACAAGTTTAACTTGCGCCTTATGTCCGCAAATGCAAACAGGAGTTTTAGGCGGACAAATGCAGTCTGTGGATAAGTCTTTGAATGTATTTTTTATAATCCTGTCTTCAAGACTGTGAAATGTTATAACAGCACCTCTTCCACCTTTTTTGAGCATTAAGGACAATTCTTT